>CALKXE010000278.1 GCA_938003955.1 uncultured Saprospiraceae bacterium
GAATGGGTAAACATTTGGCATTTCTTACCCTATCAGATAAGTACCAGATTTCTTATTCAAGTAATACTTCCAATTTAAAAGTTGAGAACTATATACCCATATATAATCTTTGTATCAAAAATGACGCTCCATATGAAGCGCCATAAAATAATAGCTTTAGTTAGTTAGCTTGAAACTAATGTACAAAAAAAAACCACAACAACATTTGTTGGGACAGATAAACCTGTTTTGTATTATATTTAATGAGTTTATTTATGGATTGTGAAATGGCGGATCATCTGTTTTAGAAATTTGGTTTCTCTAAGTTGTTTTGTCTCTCTCTATATATATATTCTTGCAGGTATTCCAGTTTGGATTTATTTGGATTTGATGATCTACAAATGAATTGTACGAAATCTATTAAGAAATATTACTTTTGGAAAGACAAAACAAAACCCACACTGAATGAGTATCTGTAAAGAAGATATATTCAAGAAACTATTCGAACGGTGTCAGCCAAATGTGCAGCGATTCATAAGGAGCAAGGACATTGGATTAGATATTTCTGCTGATATGGCTCAAGACGCCTTTGTGAGGCTATGGAATAACTGTAAGAAAGTAACAGAAGAGAAAGCCCTTTCTTATCTCTTTACAGTTGCTAATAACCTGATAATCGACAATGCACGAAGAGATAAGACTAAGCAGAAATATCTCAATGGGTTAGTAATGTCTCACGAAAATATGGATCCGGAATATCAACTGCGTATGTCAGATTTTAAAGCAAAATTAGAATCAACAATTGATTCTATGACAGCTGGTAGTCGTGAGGTGTTTATGATGAGTAGATTCAACGACATGACTTATAAAGAGATAGCGGATACATTATGTCTTTCTGTGAAAGCAGTCGAAAAACGAATGTCGTTAGCTCTAAAACACTTAGTTGATAATGAAATTATTAAAAGAAAGTAGGGTAGGAGATCATAAAACCGTTAGTCAAGTATGAATGCAGTAGACGAATTATTATTAAAGTGGGCCAATGGTGGCTTGACCTCATCTGAGAAAGAAGAGTTGTCAAAGCATTATGATATGGCTGATTTAGATCGGTTTATTGATGATTCGGGTAAACTTAGATTAGAAACTAGTAACGTGAAATCTGAATGGAAGAAAATAATCCCTCAGTTGCAAGGAGATAACACAGAAAACAACTCAAAAAGTAAATCGAAATATCTGTTGTGGCTGATTCCATTGTTCTTATTGATAGCTGTCGGTACTTGGTATCTTATTTCTTTGGGGCCCGACAAAACAATTGAAAACACAACGTACGAACCACTTCTTATTGCGATGGAAGACGATACAGAAATCATGCTGTCACCGGGTTCTACACTGTCTTACAATAAGTTAAGATTTGCCGATCATAGAAAAGTATGGCTTGATGGTAGAGCATATTTTGATGTGCGTATCAAAGGCGAATTTTCAGTAGTGACTGATAATAGTATAACTTCTGTGCTAGGAACAACCTTTGATGTTTGGGAGTTGGAGAACGATAAAGTTGTTGTCCAATGCTTTACTGGAAAAGTGATAGTCGCTACATCAAAGGGAATGGAAGCAACGCTTATTGCTGGACAAAAATATACTGAATCAGTCGGCATAGGAGATGTGGAAAATGAAAGCAAGCCTAAATGGTTATCCAGTAGCATAGTTTTTGAAGGGATTCCACTATCAGCAGTGTACAAAGATTTGGAAAAATATTACCCCATAAAATTTGTTGGCGAGATTAGTAGGCTTAATTTTAACGGAGAGTTACCTACTGATAATTTACAAAAAGTAACAGAGATATTAAATGCAGTTACCTCAGATACATACAAGATCGAAAATAACAAAGTTGTGGTGTCGAAGTCTGAGTAGTATATTACTGTTGTTGATATATTCTATTTCTTACTCGCAGACAATTCAATCGGATAAGTATGTGTTTATAGATGAGACCGCAACGATCATTCTAAAGACCATTGAAGCGGGCTCTGATCTTCAATTTAATTACATAATTGATAACTTACCGAAAGAGACATTCACGTGCAGTATTGACAAAGATAAGGTTCTCATACAAGCCGAATTAACTACAATTTTCAAAAGAACTATTACTGAATTAAGTGAAGGAGTATTTGCTGTTGGTCGCAGTGAAATACCTGAAGAAGAATTATCTAGTAATGGAATCGAATGTTTAATATTAGATGGAGAATCTGGTCAGCCTATTATTGGTGCAACATTGCGTGTACCTTCTATTAATTATGGAGAGGTTACAGATATAGACGGTTATGTCATTTTGCAAGGACATTTTGCGGAGAGTGATATTGTAGAGATTCAATACCTAGGATTTGATTCCAGAAAAATGACTATAAGTGAATTGCGCAACGGAATGAAAATTTCACTATCATCCAAAGAGCATGTTTTAGATGATATTGTGATTAAAAGTTATAAAAACTTGTCTACTACAAAACTGACAGGAGATATCATTGATCCTGAAACGATTGCACTTCCTTCAGCCCCGGATAGAGATGCATTCTCACAAGCGCAGATGATCCCCGGAGTATATAACAGCAGTGAATCATTGCAAGATCTTCAGATCAGAGGTGGTCCACCTGATCAAGTAAGTTACAATTGGAATAACATGAGGCTGTTTCAGAATAGCCTGTTCTATGGTAGAGTGAGTTCTGTAAATCCGTACATGGTGGATCAGATAAATATTACTAGAAATGGCGCCTCTGCCGATGAAGACGCTTCGGCTTCTGGAGCAATCAATCTAAAAACAGATCTTAGTAGCATAGATACAACAAGCTTATTTGGACACATCAATGGATTGTATGGGAACGTAGGAGCTCAAACGTCACTGTTTAAGGATAGATTAAAACTAAAAGGAGCATATAGGAAATCGTTGTCTGGAATATTCCAATCAAGCATCTATGATAAATACTTCAGCAATACATTCCAGTTTGGACGGATTCAGGATATTGATTACTACAATGAACTGTTCGAAATATCTGAGAATGTAATCATCATTCCACAGTTCTCATTTCAAGATGTTAGTCTATCTGCGCAAGTCGAATTAGGGAATGATTCCTACATACGAGGCAATTATATAGGATTTGGTAATCAATTCACATACAATCAAATAAAGGATTATAAACCAGAGGTGGTACTGGATAGTTTCACAATTGAGACAAAAGGGTTTAGTGTGGAGTGGCATCAGAACATTACAAAATCACTGAGTAGCACTATCAACTATGGAAGAAGTGACTACACTTATATGTACCTAAATACTGATGATAAAGCAAACTCATCAGAGGACTTCCTCACACAGATGAATAGTGTAAAACAAGAAGACATTAGAGCAAAGTTAACTTGGGAGAAGTCCAAGTATGCTGTAGTCGTGGGATATGATAAGTACGATTGGCATGTGATATATGATGCAGATTCTTCTCGCCCTTGGGAACGGTGGTTCATAGCTAGAGAAGATGCTAAAGGTAGAGAACATAGTGGTTATCTTAATTTTCAGTTGTATTCAAAGCCTTGGTACAAGCTAATGATTGGTATGAGGGCTTCTTCATATAACCTTGCTATATTTAGTCGGAATATATATGAACCGAGAATTCATGCTAGTATTTTTGCAAGTGATAATATTACACTGCATGCTCACTACGGTAAATTTCATCAAAATCTGAATCGTCGAAAATTCAACACAAACTTACAAGCGGATAGTGGGTTTTGGTTATTATCCAATGAAGGTGTTTCAACCAATAACTTCATTCATATAGTACAATCGACTCAAGTAAGTGCTGGTGTAAGATATCGTGTAAGCGACTGGACATTCACTGCAGACGGATATCACAAAAGAGGAAACGATATATGGACTTCAGCTTTTGATTTCACTAGTGAAGAAGACCTATTTGAGTTCACACAATTAAGAATCAATGGACTAGAACTTAGTGCTCAGTTTCAGAATAAATGGTTGTCGTTAATGTGGACCTACGATCATGTAAATGATAAAATAATAACGAACGAATCAAACCTTGAGCTGAATAGTCCATTCACACAGCCGCATCGTCTGTCGATGTATCAGTCCATTCGGAACGGGAACTGGACAGTATCTTCACAGATAGTCTATGCGTCCGGTAGATATTTTTCTACGCCAACAATGTTAGATACCTATGAAAAGGATGGTGAAACGGTACATTATCCAATTTATGATGGCTACCTTGATATTCAAGTACCTAACTACTTTAAAGCTGATTTTGGAGTTGGGTATAAATATAATTTCAGTAAGAAATCTAGTCGCTATATAGATTTTAAGCTTCAATTTGTGAATGTTCTAAATCGTAAGAACATCATCAAGAATGAATACTATATAGATTACCGACCATCATCTCCAGAGATCAATTTACATAGTCAACAAGGATTGCCATTTATCTTTAACTTCTCTGCAGAGGTGAGATTATAATCGGCTATTTGATTTGAATTTTAAGATTGAGATAAACACATTTATTAAGTGCATTACTTAAGATTTCCCCTTTTTAGATGGTAAAGGGTTAAGCAAATATTAGCTTTAAGTTGTTATACCAATTGAGTTCATAATCGCCGCATATATTTAGCTTTATTCGATGATATTCATCGTTAAAAATACTCACTGTAGCTAATGCTACATCTGCGTTTTTTGTCTTGACTCTCCTCGAATAATTTCTAAATCTTATACGGCATTATCAAACTCAAGTGGTATTAGCTATACTATCTTCTGTATAAAGGAATCTAACACTCCTGTATTCCATGATTTATTTCTAAATTGGATCCACTAACTAAACATGCTTGTATTGTCAAGCACTAAAACCAAAAAACTATGTCAACAAATCAAACTAAAGTGCCTATCACATATTGGATAGTGGGTGCTATTGGACTACTCTGGAATCTCGCAGGAATAGCAAATTTTACTTACCAGGTATTCTTTACGGATTCTATGGTCGCATTAATGTCACCTGAACAAAAAGAATTGATACTGTCTAATCCGACTTGGATGAAAATTGTATTTGGAGTGGCTACTATTCTAGGGCTTGCAGGATCTATTGGTCTACTTATGAGAAAGAAATGGGCGATTACGGCTTTACTTGTTTCATTTATAGCTGTTGTGATCCAAATGGGATATTCTTCTTTTGCTACAGACGCACTGAAAGTGATGGATCAGAGTCCTGTCTTTCCAGCTATGATTGTAATATTCTCAGCAATACTTTGGTGGTATTCTAAAAGATCAGATGCTAGAGGTTTTTTAAGTTAAATGGGACTAGATGTCGGAGGTCTTAAAGATCTCCGACATCTTTATTTAATTTATTTTATAAGCAATCCCCATTTCCTTTATAGCATTGATAAACTCAAAATTTGCATTCACTTTTTTGGCACCTGAGATAAGATCAATCATCATTTCATCTTCTTTATCTACGATTTTGATTTTTAGTTTGTGAGTGCCTTCATATTCGTCACATAGATTTACAAATTCATTTATGAGACCTTGTTCTAGTTGCTCAGCTTGAAATTTTACGGTCACAGATTTGGTTAATAGTTGACCTACGGTATCTAACATTTTTATGTCTTTGGGTTTGAATGAAACTCGGTCACTACCTCTCCATTGTTGATTTGTACCTTCTATGTATAGTACTTTCCCATTAGAGGCGAGACTTTTCCATCTTTCACAATCTTCATTGTATAGATTGATGTCAAGAGCTCCATTGTAATCTTGAATAGTGAACCTAGCATAGGATGTTCCTCTCTGTGAGACTCCAACCATAGATTCAGTAACGATCCCTGCAATTTTCACAGGAGAATTGATTAAATGCTCTACAGCACTCAGTCTGTGAGTTGTAAAGTTTTCTAGTTCTAGTTTGTAATCATCTAGTGGGTGTCCACTGATATATATACCGGTTACTTGTTTTTCTTTTTCCAGTTTTATCATCTGATCCCACTCTGGGATAGATTCGAATTTTGGTTCATCTATCAAGCTATCAGGAGAGTCTCCAAATAATGAAACTTGATTTTCTTCTTGTTGCATTTGGAATGCATTACCGTATTTAGTCAGCTGTTCTATGACTGTACTATAACTACCGTTGGGTTGGAAGTATGTCGCTCTAGAGTGTTCAAATTGATCAAAAGCTCCACCTAAAACAAGGCTCTCCAAACTCTTCTTATTTACAGATCTAAGATTTAGTCTTTGTACTAAACTCAGAACGCTTTCGAATTTTCCTCCTTCCGCTCTTTCTCTAAGAATTTCCTCTACTGGTCCTTCACCTACACCTTTGAGTGCTGATAATCCAAACCGAATGTTTCCTTCTTTATCTGCCTGAAATACCATGAAAGACTCATTGATATTTGGTCCTTGCACTTCGACTTTCATCCGCTTACATTCTCGTAAGAAGAAGTTCAGTTTTGAGATGTCACTCTTATTATGATTCAATACCGAAGCCATGAACTCACTAGGGTAGTGTGCTTTCAGATATGCAGTCTGGAATGCTACAAACGCATAACAAGTAGAGTGAGATTTATTAAAGGCATAGGATGCAAATGCTTCCCAATCCGTCCATACTTTCTTCACGACAGTTTCATCATGACCATTGGCTTGACAACCTTCTAGGAACTTAGGCCACATCTGATCAATCAACTTCTTTTTCTTCTTACCCATGGCCTTACGAAGCATATCTGCTTCACCCTTGGTAAAGTTGGCCAACTTCTGCGAAAGCAGCATCACTTGCTCCTGATATACCGTGATACCATAAGTTTCAGCAAGATATCCTTCCATGTCTGCAAGATCATATGTGATCTCTTGTCTGCCATGTTTTCTATCAATGAAATCAGGTATGTATTGTATTGGGCCAGGACGGTACAAGGCATTCATGGCAATAAGATCGGCAAAAGCAGTAGGTTTTAACCCCTGCAAGTGCTTCTGCATACCAGGTGATTCATACTGGAATATACCTACTGTATGTCCACCCTGGAACAGCTCATAAGTCAATTCATCCTCCAGTGGGAAATCATCGGGAATCAATTCTACGCCATGATTTTCTTTGATCATTACCACGGCATCCTTGATGATGGTCAACGTTCTAAGACCCAAGAAATCCATCTTAAGTAGTCCTGCATCTTCCGCAACACTGTTATCAAACTGTGATACGAGTAACTCAGAATCCTTGGCTACCGTTACTGGGATATAGTTGGTAATGTCATCTGGAGTAATTACAACTCCACAAGCATGGATTCCTGTATTCCTTATTGAACCTTCTAGCTTTTTGGCCATTCGGATCATTTCACCGATCTGATCTTTACCTTCTGATAAGGCACGGAACTTATAAGCTAGTTCCTTGTCATCAGCGTTTAGGCTATCTTTTAATTTTTTAGCTATATCACCATCTGCTAGGACATCTCTTAGTTTTGCTCCTAGAGCCAGTGGGAAAGTCTTAGTAACATCGATTACTTCACTCAATGGAACTTGCATCACCCGTCCTACATCTTTGATAGAACTTTTGGCTGCCATTGTACCATACGTAATAATCTGTGCTACCTGATTTTTACCATATTTGTCGATTACATAATCTATAACTGAGCCTCTTCCTGCATCATCAAAATCAATATCAATATCGGGCATTGATACCCTTTCTGGATTCAGGAACCGCTCAAAAAGTAGATCGTATTTAATAGGATCTATATTAGTGATTCCAAGACAGTAAGCTACGGCTGATCCAGCTGCGGATCCCCTTCCAGGACCTACAGAGACACCCATTCGACGAGCTTCAGTTGTAAAATCCTGTACAATTAAGAAATAACCAGGATATCCAGAGTTATTAATGACACTCAACTCGAATCTTAGTCTTTCTTCTATCTCTGCTGTGATTAGTGGATACCTCTTCTTTGCCCCTTCAAACGTCAGATACTCCAAGTATTCTGGTTGAGTTTTGAATTGTGGCGGCATTGGGAAGTTGGGAAGTAATACATCCCTTGCTAACTCCAGAGTGTCAACTTTGCTCGCAAGTTCTACAGTGTTGTCCAGTGCAAACGGCAAGTCACTGAATATCGCTTCCATCTCATGTTTCTTCTTAAAATAGAAATCAGAAGATGGGAAGCTGAATCTTTTTTCGTCTGTCAAATATGATCCAGTATTTACACATAATAAGATGTCATGTGGTTGATGGTCTTCTTCCTCTACATAATGACTATCGTTGGTCGCAATTACTTTTACATTATGCTTTTTCGCAAAGCCTAAGAGTACTTGATTGACATCTTCCTGGCTCATGCCAGTATTGTCAATTTCTTCGAGACCTCTATGTCGTTGTAGTTCTATATAGTAATCATCACCAAATAGATTGAGCCACCATTTGAGTTCTTCTTCAGCGGCATCTATATCACCTTTAAGGATCGTCTGGGGTAGGATGGCACCAATGCAACAAGAAGTAACGATTAGTCCTTCGTGGTATTTCTCAATCAGTTCTTTATCAATCCTAGGAAATTTACCGTACAATCCTTCAATAAAACCAAGTGAACATAGTTTACATAAATTTTCATACCCTTTCCTGTTTTTGGCCAACATGAGTTGGTGGTATCGTTTATCTTTTTCGCCTCCTGACTTTAGAAATTGCCTTTTATGTCGATCTGCAACCATGTAGAATTCACAACCGATGATTGGTTTTATCTTTCTTTTGGCCGCTTCTGCAACGAATTTAAACGCACCATACATATTCCCGTGATCAGTCATGGCTACGGCTGTCTGACCATCGGCAGCAGCTTTGTCCATCATAGTTCCTATCTCAGATGCACCATCAAGCAGTGAATATTGAGTATGGCAATGTAGGTGATTAAAATCAGGCATAAATATCTATTTTCAGGTATAGTGCGAATCTAATGGTTTTTGATTGGAAAACTAAATGGGAAGCGTCAGAACTTTGTACAATTTGTATGAGTAGCTGATAGTCCATTCAAAAAAGAAACCCAAACAACACATCTAAGGTTGTTTGGGCTTTTAATTTATTACGCTAAAAATGTTATTTCTTATTTGTTAAACACATTGTTAATGTCAACATTTTAAAGCGATTCAGCGATTATAGCAATTAAGCGGTTCTGCAATTCTGCAATTCTGCGATCCAGTGGCTTGCAAAGCAAACACGTCGATCAGTATAGAGAATGAAAATTCTCGAGCTGATTCATCAAATCTTATATATGCAATGCTCTATCATCTACAGCCAATGCTGCTTCTTTCACCGCTTCAGTGTATGTAGGGTGAGGATGACAAATTCTTGCCATGTCTTCCGCAGAAGCACGGAACTCCATTAGCGCTACTGCTTCCATAATAAGATCAGCAGCTCTAGGACCTACGATATGTACACCTAATAGCTCATCTGTTTCTGCATCAGCTAGTACTTTCACCATTCCTTCCGTGTCCATACTTGCTCTTGCTCTTCCAAGGGCTTTCATAGGGAATTTACCTGATTTGTATTTTACACCAGCTTCTTTGAGTTGCTCTTCGGTTTTACCTACAGCACTTACTTCCGGCCATGTGTATACTACACCTGGAATAAGGTTGTAATCAATGTGAGGGTGTTCTCCGGCCATGTATTCAGCTACGTATACACCTTCTTCTTCAGCTTTGTGCGCTAACATATCACCTACGATTACATCACCAATAGCAAAGATGCCTTCTACACCTGTTTCCAAGTGGTTGTTTACATTTATTCTTCCTCTATCGTCCGTTGATATTCCTACGTTGTCTAATCCAAGACCGTCAGTATATGCATATCTTCCGATTGCAATTAGACAATAGTCCGCCTTGATAGAAATTTCGTCCTCAGTATCTCGCTTTTTGAAAGATACTGTTGCAGATGTTTTTGTTGCCTTTACAGTGGTTACTCCATGCTTTAAGTGAAACTTCATTCCCAATTTCTTGAGCGAACGCATCATCTCTTTGCTGCAGTCTTTATCCATTCCAGCTAAGATTCTGTCTTGGAACTCTATCACCTCTACTTCAGTACCTAATCTACAGAATACTGATCCTAATTCGAGACCGATTACACCAGCTCCAATGATGACCATCTTCTTTGGTAGTTTATCGATGTTAAGCGCCTCAGTAGAAGTTATAACTCTATTTTTATCATAGTTGAATGATGCAGGAGTTACAGGTTTTGATCCAGTAGCTATGATGGTCTTCTTTGTTTTTAGCTCAGTGATTTTTCCATCAGAGCCTTTTACTGCAATCGTGTTTTTATCTATGAAAGAACCATGGCCTGTGTGAACGTCGATTTTGTTTTTCTTCATCAAGAAATCTACACCGCCATTAGTTTGAGATACAACACTATTTTTACGTGCGATCATCTGCTTCATGTCTAGCTTTAGAGAGCCAACACCAATTCCATGCTCTGAAAACTTTGACTCTGCATTGTGATAATGTTCAGACGAATCTAACAGTGCTTTTGATGGTATACAACCTACATTAAGGCATGTTCCACCTAAAACACTATACTTTTCTATGATTGCTGTCTTCATGCCTAGTTGTGCACATCTTATGGCCGCTACATATCCCCCAGGCCCTGATCCGATTACTACTACATCGTATTCCATTCTTCTTACTTTTATTTTAAGTATTCGACTAGTCGATTTTTAGATATTCGACTAGTCGATATTATATCATTTATACATTTAATCATTCAAGATATTCATGCATTTAATCATTCTCTCATTAATAATTAAACATCAGATTTTTTTTCTCCACCTTCATTTGGTTTTGGTCCGCTGTTTGGTTTCTTATTGTTATTTCTTCTTTTGTTAGGTCTTCTTTTATTTGCCGGTTTCCCTTCTGCGTTTTGCTTGTTACCTGCATTGGGTGCTTCAGGTTTCCCTTCTGTATTTTGCTTAGGTTTGTTGTTATTGTTCCTTGGGTTCGGCTTTCTTTTTTTGTTGCCACCTTGGTTTGGTTTGTTATCTGACGCACCTTCCCCTTTAGGTTTTTGACTTCCATTTTGTTGACCTTTAGGTTGCTGGCCTTTAGGTTGTTGACCTTTAGGTTTGTTTCCTGATCTGTTGCTTGGTTTCTTCTTCTTATTATTTCTTCGTTTCTTTTGTAATTCAGGTAGTTCTATTTCTCCTGTTACATCTTCATATTCTATCTCTTTTTCTTGGGCCATTTCAATAGCCATTTGTGCGATACGATCCACTAATTCGTCAGGTAATTCGCCCTCCTTATTCATTTTTTGGATTTCTTTTACACGCTCTTTATCTAGTGCTACGATCGGTCCTCTAGTTTTCTCGCCTAGATATGCATAGAACATCAATCCTTTGAAAATATCTGTTTTTATTAACGCAGCTTTTCCCTTTTTGGTTTTTACATAATCTACTCCTTTTGGGAAATGTTTGAGTGCATCCATGTATGTGTCTAGCTCATAGTTTAGACAGCACTTCAGACGACCACATTGTCCAGATAGTTTTGTCTGGTTGATGGCAATGTTTTGATATCTAGCTGCAGCTGTATTTACTGATTGGAAATCAGATAACCATGTACTGCAGCAAAGCTCTCTACCACAAGATCCTATTCCACCAATTCTAGCGGATTCTTGTCTTGCACCTATTTGACGCATTTCTACTTTTACCTTGAATTCTTTTGCGTAACTACGCACGAGTTCTCGGAAATCTACTCTTCCTTCTGCAGTATAGTAGAAGGTAGCCTTCCTTTTGTCTGCTTGATATTCTATATCACCAATCTTCATATCGAGGCCTAGAGTTCTAGCAATAACTCTTGCTCTTACCAAGGTCGGCTTTTCTAGACTTCTAGCTTCTTGGAGCTTTTCTTTATCTCTATGATTCGCTTTTCTAATTATCTTGAGTGTAACACGTTCGAGCTTGACCTTTTTCTTTTTCATCTGAGCTCTAACCAGCTCTCCAGAAAGGGTAATAAGTCCACAATCCATTCCGCCATCAGTCTCTACCATCACTTCATCCCCAGTCTCTGCATGAGTATATGAATCATTATGAAAGAAATCTTTTCTAGCTCCTTTTTTAAAACTTACTTCAACGACTTTGAATTCTGTTGGATCGTGTATGTCCATTACAGATATCCAATCGTAGGTATTTCTTTTATTACATCCTCCTGTCGAACAATTGCCTTTGTCACCACATCCTGATGGAGTTCCTCCGCTTCCGCTTCCACAGCTGCTACATCCCATTATAATATATATATTTAGACGACTTGGGTGATCAGAATTCATTACCTTTTTAGTATTTGAAATTCTTTATCGATCTCCTTCATCTGGTTATGTATGCTAGATTCACATTTGTGTAATCTAGTATTAATTGGGATTTCTATATTCGATTCAAAGATAGAAACCTCCTACACCAAGTAGATATTTTTGTCTATGTTGGCGTTTCGCATTATTCTTCCAATAGTCAGACTATCTGCCAAGAATAATATTTTCGGATTTGCGTTTCGTTCTACTGCTCCGATACAGTCATTTAGAACGGATATTATATTTTCGGTTTTAGACACATCAAGCAACTTTGTCATTTTAGAAGCTGTCTCTTTTTCATCTGGACTAAGTCTAATGTTATCCTTACCAGTTATCAAAGAAAAGAGATATTCTCTAAAAAAGTGCAATCCGTATTCTAAAAAGTTTTTTTGATTTTCTCTTCCCCATCTAGAAACTTCAATTACCCATTGTCCAAGTTCTACTGGCTCCATTTTATATGCGATTCTCAACCATTGGAATAGGGCGTCAGAATAATTAGCATTGTCTTGATTTGCTAGGTGGATAGCTGCATTTAGATCTCCAGAGGCTAAACCTGTTATTTGATCTATTTCACTTGCTGCAACATTCAGTTCTGTTGTTAAGTAATTTGATATTTCTTCGTCGGAAAAAGGTGAAATTTTCAATAACTGAACTCTAGAAAGAATCGTGTTGAGTATTTCCTCTTGTTTTTCTGCTACAAGAATGATTATAGTATTGTCAGTTGGTTCTTCGATGAGTTTTAATAATCTGTTACCCTCATTTCTAAGATACTCGGGCATCCACATAATTAGAACCTTATGCTCGGCTTCGAATGTTTTTAGGCCAAGCTTTTTTACGATCTCTACGCATTCCTTGACATTGATATTTGCTTGACCATTGTCTACACTTAGACTATCTAGCCACGTATTCATATCTAAATATGGATTCGAAGAGATTGATTTTCTCCACTGGGGTAAGAAATCGTTTGATGTTACATCTTTTCTCTGTTTACCATCCATTTTTACAACGGGATAAGAAAAATGAACATCGGGGTGAATGTGTTTATGCGTTTTTAGACATGCGGAACATGTACCGCAACTATCATCATCACTTCTGTTTTTACAAAGTAGATAACTGGTGAATGCTAATGCGAAAGCCAATTGACCAGTGCCTGATCTGCCCAGAAATAGCTGTGCATGAGCAAGTCTATCCTCCTGGACAGTAGCTATTAAATATTTCTTTTCTGCGGATTTTCCCGGTATATCTTTGAAAAACATTTGTTATCTCGCTTCATTTTCTTGATAGACACCAGCTATATGCAATAGTGGAATTATCATTTGTACAAATATCACTAAAATAACGATAAGAGTATCTACGAATTATGAAAAATATCCATGCGTGCGGATTGAAACTTAATAGCGGAGATAAAAAAAAGGCTAGCAACATTGTGTTACTAGCCTCGATATTACTTTTTGAAAGCTGAAATTTATGCTTCCGGAGCTGCATCTGCGTCTCCAGCTGGAGCTGCACCCGTTGCATCTGCTGCTGCATCTGCACTCTTAAGTGCTCTTGGTACTTCAACTATTGCAACTGGTGTAGCACCTGTTGTCAATAATTCCATACCTTCTGGCAATTCTATATCTCTTACTCTTACAGAGTTACCTAATTCTAATTCTCCTATATCAACATATAACTTATCAGTTAATTTGTCTGGAGTAGTTTTTACTTTAACCTTTCTCATCTGAACGATCAACTTACCACCTTCTTTTACTCCTGGAGATTTTCCTTTATAAGCTACAGGAATTTCTACTTTAATTGGTGTTCCTTCGATTGTTCTAAGGAAATCAATGTGAGTGATTTCATCAGATAATGGGTGAAATACGATATCTTTTAAGATACATGTGTAAGTTTCTCCACCAGCAGTAATTTCTGCTAATTTGAAATCTGGAGTATAAACTAATGCTTTTACAGCTTTAGGAGTTACACTGATTGCAGCTGTAGTTCCACCACCATAAATGATTGCAGGTACTAGACCTTCCTTTCTTACTAGTTTTGTGTGCTTCTTTCCAAACTCAGTTCTTACTTGTGCTTCTACTTTTACGATTTCCATGTGTTTAAATTTTTCCTTTGATTTGCCATCTCGTTTTTACACCGATTACAACCAATCAATTTGTTAAAAAATGATGTGTTATGATGCTTTTGATACTTCTTTTTCTCAAAAGGACTGCAAAAGTAGTATTTTTTAGTGGGATAGGCAATATGTGAGATGTGAAAATTTAGTATTGAGCCTAAATTAAGTATTATTATCCAACTTCTTTTGAGCTAATATAACGGCGAGGCTACTAAAGCTCTCCGTTCTGATATGTTTAGAATCAATTTAAAAAGCCACTCCAACTACAGATGTAATGAGAGTGGCTAATGTTGGTTAGTATAGGGATTACACTTTAAACCACTTGATCATTCTAGTAGAACCTATTTTGATAAAGTAAATTCCTTTTGACCATTCTTGCGTATTAATAGTAGTAGTATCAGATTTTGGATTGATTGATATTAGTTTTATCAACTGCCCTGCAGAACCGTAGACTTCTATTTTTTGATTTTCGAATTCAGAGCTATGTTCTATATTAAGTACATTGCTCCCTGGATTAGGATATATTGAAACATCTGATAATTCATTGTTTCTTCCTTGGGCGTATTGACCCTTATTAGCATATTCATCTCCACAAAGTTTGATCTCAAAGCTACTTGAACATCCTAGGTTATCAATAATCGTAAGTGTGTAAGTTTCTTTATATAAGTTTATAAATAGACCTTTTTTACTGCGATACTGGTCCAAATGATATCTATATGGAGCTTCTCCACCAATAGCTTGAACGACAAGGAATCCAGGATTACCAAATTTAGGTTCTCTACATTTTTCTATCGTGTAAGTCAATTTTGACTCTCCCTCTATCTTTATTTCTTGTATTACAGAACAACCATTGGCATCAATTACTGCCACATTGTAGAATCCTGATTCTAGATCGGTGGCACCGTTTTCAAAGTATTGTTTGCCATTTATAAAAAAGCGGTACGGACCATTTCCATTTTCTGGTATGATTTTGATATTAGATAAATCTGAACAATCGTTGTTAATAATCAAAACTCTCACATCAGTTAAAGAATTATCGAGGATTATAATCTCCTTAGTATAATCACATCCCATAGAGTCTGTAGCTGTGTACATATAACTACCAGCTTCTAGTTCGGGAAAAGATCCATCTGTATTTGTTTCTCCTTCTAATGTAAATGTGTAGTCTCCAGGATCACCAATGGTAGTTGATATAGAACCAAGACTTCCATCACAATCTATGTGATTGATTACTAATTCGTCCACTATACTATTGCCATCATTGATTGTAATTTCAGCATAGTCACCGCAGCCATAATAGTCAGATACTTCTATTTTATAATCTCCATTTGCCATGTCTGAAATGAAGTAATCACTATAAAGACTGTCTTCCATCAAGTTATCATCTAGGTATACCTTATAAGGCGCTGTTCCAGATTTGCCTAGGTTGAATGTAATACTACCGTTTGTTTCGCCACAAGCCGGGTGATTTATCTCTACATCAAGTCTTACACCGGGATCATCTTCTACGATTAATTCTTGTGTAACGATACATCCATCAGTACCTATTACTGTAGCGGTATATTGACCTGCTTCAACGTTTCCGAATGTTCCAAAGTTATTTTGACGGTAGACAAATTCATTCGAAATAGAATATAAAAACGGTCCTGTACCATGGAGTGTTATCAAAGTGATTACTCCAGATAAATTTCCACAATCAGCATGATCAATATGATTTGTAAATACGAGTTGTTCGCTATCCAAAATAGTGGTTTCTTGACTCGTTGTACATTCATCTGCATCTCTAATGGTCACCGTATAGTTTCCAGGATTGAGATCGTCAAAAGTTTTTTCAGCTGTCCATGCACCTCCAATGTTATATTCGTAAGGTGCTCTTCCTGTGTTTACATCTGGAGTTAATTGTATAGATCCATTCACATCACCACACGAAGAACGAACAGTCTCCATGTCAATTAGCGGTAATGTACTATCATCAATAACAAAGCTAACCGTTGCTTGACATCCCTGAGCATCTTCGGCATTCAAGGTGTAATTGCCAGGTGAAAGATCGTCGAATTCGCCTATTGTATTGCTTCCTTCTCCTGCTATGATAAATGTTACTGGAGTCGTTCCCGACAACAAAGTTGCAGTCACAGAACCATTGTCCAACTCACAAGTAGTATGAATGATTACAGTATTAATATCTAGAGGAACACTAGGAGCTATTGTGAATGTCTCTGTGGCTTCGCAACCGACAGCATCCACAGCATTCATAGTATATGTACCAGGCGCTAAATCAATGAATGTGCCTGAAGTATTGGTTCCTTGACCAGCGATTGTATAATTTACAGGAGTTGTTCCAGAATCTAATGTAGCAGTAATGCTACCATTATCTTCATTACAGAATGTAGGAGTGACTACGGTTGATACTTCGAGGGGGGAACTACCATTGATGGTAAATGTAGAACTGGCTGGGCAGAATACATTGTCCACTGCCGTCATGGTGTATGTGCCTGGTGCAAGGTTGTTATAGATACCAGTTGTGTTTACAACTCCATTCAAAGTATATGTTAAGAATCCATT
>CALKXE010000279.1 GCA_938003955.1 uncultured Saprospiraceae bacterium
ACCTAGATATTCTCTAAGCGGCTGCAAATATATATCTATTTTTTTATTTGCCTATATTTTGTTTCATCTTATTTGGAGATTTTTCTGAAGAATGTTCAGAATTCAAGTATTTAGAGGTTTTAATGTAGTTTATTGATGAAGAAAAAGTAGCTGTTGTCCTTTGATTTGAATTAGTAGAATCTTTCTCTATTTTTGTTTTCAACTATTAGAGAATGGGTTTGCCTGTAATACCAATTGTTTTTTAATTTGCCGCATAAGAATATTGGTTAATGCCGATACATATTGAATGTTGCAGACGAATGTATGCGGCAAATTCAATAGTAATCGGTATAACCGGAATGATTCGGTCTATCTCTCAAATAAACAATAAGATACAATTGAAAAACGCTAATCAGACAATCGATCAGAATCTATCAGAGATGCTTGCATGGCTAACTGATCCGTCAGTGTTCAGTGTGGGACAGATTCCTATGAGGTCGTTTGATCAGGGACGGGATTCGAACTGCGAACTCAATATCGATGGAGAATGGTCATTTTTTTACGGAGAAAGAAAAGATGATATTCCTGAGGGGTTTTATGAGCGAGATTTCGATTTCAAGGTATGGAAGAATATTAATGTACCATCAAACTGGGAATTTGAAGGATTTGGTGTTCCTATTTATGTGAACGATCGATATCCATTTCCGAAAAATCCACCTCATATACCTGATGAAAATCCATTTGGAATATATAAGAAGACAATAACTACTCCTGAGAATTGGACGAATCAAAAGACTATATTGGAATTTGGGGCCGTGAAGGCAGCATCTTTCTACTGGATAAACGGTCATTTCGTAGGCTACAATCAAGATAGTAAAACGGAAGTACGGTTCGATGTCTCGGATTATATGGACTCAGGAGAAATAGAGATCTCTGTTTTAGTGTTTCGTTGGTGTGATGGCAGTTACTTAGAATGTCAGGATTTTTGGAGAGTGAGTGGAATAGAGAGGAGTGTAAGATTGATTAATGTATCCAAGAATCATATTGTAGATCACCATATCAAACCAAGTTTGACCAATGACTATAAGAATGGACTTTTAGAGATAGAATTAAAGTATTCGATAGAATCCGCTTCCGATGATTGTGTATTTGTTTCATTATCTAGAAATGGAACTACAATCTTAGCGGAAATTTGTGAGGCAGAGGATGTTGATTCTTCAGTTTTCGTTTTTCAAGTCAATAACGTAGAACATTGGACAGCGGAAACACCTAATTTGTATGATCTGGTCATAGAATATAAAAGAGGAATAGAAACGTTAGACCAAAGAATAGAAAAGATAGGTTTCCGCAATGTTGAAATAATCGGAAATCAACTCAAGGTCAATGGTAAGCCTATCACACTCTATGGGATCAATCGACACGAACATGATGATCGAACCTGCCATGTGATTACGACAGCAAGTATGATAGAAGACATCAAGTTGATGAAAGAAAATCATATCAATGCAGTCAGAAACAGCCACTACCCGAATGCTAGAGAATGGTATGCACTTTGTGACGAATATGGACTATATATGATCGATGAGGCCAATATCGAAAGCCATGGGATGGGATATGAAGAAGAATCACTGGCCAAAGATGCTAACTGGCAGGACGCTCATATGGATCGAGTGGAAAGAATGTATCAAAGAAGTAAAAATCATCCATCCATCATTATTTGGTCTTTAGGCAATGAAGCGGGCAATGGGATCAATTTCGAAGAGGCATATAAATGGCTTAAGACTCAAGATACAACACGACCTATCCAATACGAACAAAGTTTCGAAGGATGGAATACGGATATAGTCTGTCCTATGTATCCGACACTGGAGATGGTAGAGGAATATGCGAAGGAAAGAGGAGATAGGCCCTACATCATGTGTGAGTACAGCCATGCGATGGGCAATAGCAACGGCAATCTCTGGGAGTACTGGCAATTGATCAATAAATATGACTGTCTTCAAGGTGGTTTTATCTGGGACTGGATGGATCAAGGCATGTGGTCCGAAGAAGGATACTGGAAGTTTGGTGGAGATTATGGTCCAGAAGATACGCCGAGCGATGGTAATTTCTGTATCAATGGATTGCTCTGGCCCGACCGATCACCGAAACCTGCAATGACCGAGATGAAGAAGTGCTACCAACCCGCTTTTTTTGAGATGGAAAAGAAGGATGGAATCGTAAGTGTTCGTGTTCAGAATAGATATGATTTTATAGCATTGAATGGTCTGTTCGAATATGAAATAATTACAAAGACAGGCTCGATAGATAAAGTGTCACAGAAAATAGCTCTGCTAGCTAAAGAAGAAACAGTTATTCAAATAGATATAAAAAACCTGTCTAAGATTGATGATGTCTGGATTAATGTCAGTGTTTTTGATAGCGACCGAATCGTTGGAAGTGATCAATTTAAAATCATAGATGGAAAGAGTAACGCATTCGAAACAAACAATAAACTAGAGGATCAATTACTTTCTGACAGAATAAAAATCCTTGCGAGCACGCTCACGCCTAAGTTCTGGAGAGCGCCGGTTGATAATGATTTTGGCTGGGATATGGCACAAGAATTAGGAGTGTGGAAAGATATCGAAGAGAATACCAAACTTGACTTTAAAGAAGTCGAACGTGGAATGGATGTTATATGGACGTTACCAAATAATGCAGGATCGATAAAAGCAAAATATATGTTCGATGGAAATGCTGTTGCGATTTCAGGGTGCTTAGAACTATCAGATAAACTTCCTCCGATGCCTAGGTTTGGCTTTTATTTCTCGATCTTAGGAAATGATAATCGTGTCAAATGGTGGGGTAGAGGACCGCACGAAAACTATCCAGACAGGAAATACTCTGCTCACATGGGATGGCATGAAAACGAAGTGCAAAATATGTACGTTCCTTACATATCTCCTCAAGAAAGTGGTGCGAGGCAGGATGTAACAGAATTTCAAATTATCACTGAGGACTTTGGAATTGTCAAAATAGAGAGTAAAACGGAAATTGGATTCTCAGCGTTGAACTATGCTCCAGTTGAATTTAATAGACAAAATATTAATGACAAACATACCATCGATATGCAAACGGATGGGAATACACATATTTTTATCGATATTGCACAAATGGGATTAGGAGGAATTGATTCTTGGCTTTCGAGACCACTTGATAAATATATGCTTACCGAAAAAGTGTATAATTTTGAATTTAGATTGACGCTCCTTAATTAACCGAACAAACACAAAACAATCAACCATGGGTACTGCTATTTCTAATATTGATATTCTGATTATTTGTTCTTATTTTATTATTGTTTTGGGTATCGGGTTTTGGGTGTCACGCAAGACAGAAACAGGAGAAGATCTCTTTCTTGGCGGACGGTCATTTGGTTGGGGATTGATTGGATTATCACTTTTT
>CALKXE010000280.1 GCA_938003955.1 uncultured Saprospiraceae bacterium
TTTTAGAAAATCGATCGGCAACTAATTCTAATCTATTGACATCGCTACGCAGTTCTTCTACGATTTCGAGTTGTTCTTCTGTTGGATCTGTAATTTTTAGATGTTCTATCCATCCTATTATCGCGGATATAGGTGTTCCTAGTTGATGGGCTGTTTCTTTAGCCATTCCTGCCCAGACTCTGTTTTGTTCACTGCGTTTGGATCCAGTAAGGAAGAAGTAACCTAGGAGAATAAATGAACCAACAAGAAGTAGTTGAATAAATGGAAAGTAGTTGATGTAATCAACAAGCTTAGTATTGAAGTAATAAACTTTAGAGGCATATGCCGAGCCTATAAGCGGTTCTTTCCCTGAATTAATAAACTTGTCTTTTTGGCTTTTAAGGTATTCGGAATCTTGATCCAGAATATCGCCTAAGTTGTACCCTTCTAGTCTTCCTATCTCGTCTTCCCAAATTACAGGCATTTTGTTTCCTTGCATTATTTCGTCAATAACGCCCACATCTGCATTTAGTAGACTTGAAGGAGCAATCAAAGCTTTTATAGAGTCCCTGACCGATTGTTTTTCTGTACTAAGTTGATTTAGTTGGTGTACTATTTTTCTATGTACTTTTAATTGTTCATCTATTTGGTTTTGAAATGCAAACTGTTCTTTTAATGCTTGAACATAAATTTTAACATTCTCTTCTTCTCTATCTTTGAGCTGCTGCGCCAAAAAATTAGAATAAACCATAGTAACAATCAATATCAAAAGGCCAAAAAAAGCAAGGGCCATATTCCAATAAGATCTCTTTTTATAAATGTCCATAAATCGTAGTAGCAATTTCGTCTGTCAAATAACGTGTTTTTCAGTGGGAAAAGTGTGGGGAAAGGATCGTTTTACTTTTCGATTGTTTGGCCGCTTCACTTTTTGACTATTAGATCCCTAGATAGATTTGCTTTAGGACTTCTTGACTGCTAGATCAATCATTGAGTTGACAAAGAAAACCGGTGAGTGGTTGGTCTGTTAGCTTCTGTATTTCGTTTTCTTCATTTTCTGTATCTTGACGAGTAAAATCAATCTATATGCGACATCTATATTTAATCTTATTACTAAGTTTTTGTATTTCTGTATCACAAGCACAGGTTTCTGATGGTGACATTCTACCCATGAGAGATCGAGCGGAGTGGATTGATGATATGTTAGAGTATAGACTAGATTCTCTACTGCCAGAGTTGATGGAGCGAGCAAATCTTGATATGTGGATTCTCATCTCGAGGGAATACAATGAAGATCCTGTGATGAAGACGATGCTACCTTCTGAGTGGTTATCTGCTCGACGTAGGACGATCATGGTATTCTACAAGCCCAAAAAAGGAGATCTCGAAAAAATTGCAATTGCACGATATAGCGTAGGAAGACTACTTAATGGAGAATGGAATATAGATGTATTTCCAGATCAATGGGAAGCACTCGTTGACTATATCAAAGATAAGAATCCCGAAAAAATAGGGATGAATTTTTCTGAAGACTTTGGATTGGCAGATGGATTGGTGAGCACAGAACATAAGTCGTTTCTCAAAAACCTTCCAATGGAATACCATAATCGTGTGGTATCTGCAGAAGATCTAGCGATCGGATGGTTAGAGACTCGATCAAAAGTAGAATTGGAGATGTATCCACATATTTGTAAGATTGGTCACGATATATTGCAGGAAGCATTTTCGTCAGAGGTAATAAAACCAGGAGTTACTGCATCTGACGACGTAGTCTGGTGGCTCAGACAACGAGTTCGTGAGTTGGGCTTGACGACATGGTTCCATCCCACAGTCGGTATTCAAAGAGCAAATGCTGAAAAGTTCGATCATCTCAGGAGTTTTTCTAAACGCCCAAAAGAGCAAATAATACAATATGGAGATTTACTTCATGTTGATTTTGGTGTCTCTTATTTAAGATTGAATACAGACCAGCAACAGCATTTCTACGTACTTCATCCGGACGAAAAGGAAGCACCGGATTATCTCAAAAAAGCCTTTAAAGTATCAAATCGAGTACAGGATATATTAGTAGAATCCTTCAATACAGGAAAAACGGGCAATCAGATTCTAAAAGATGCACTAGCACAGGCAAAATCTGAAGGCATTGTTGCGTCGATATATACGCACCCGATCGGATTTCACGGGCATGCAGCTGGTCCTACAATTGGTATGTGGGATAATCAGAAAGGGACTCCTGGTCGAGGTGATTATCCACTATTCTACAATACTGCATATAGCATCGAGCTGAATTCTTCATCAGAGATTAAAGAATGGGGCAAGATTGTAAGGATCATGCTAGAGGAAGATGGCGTGCATACACCTAATGGATTTTATTTCATGGATGGAAGACAGGAGGAGCTGACTACGATTCCGAGAGTGAGGTAAAGTTTCTTACGCTATTTTGAGGTTAAGGTGACTGTATTTATTAGTTAGTTCTTGTTTTAGCATTTCTGGGAATACAAAAGTAGATGCATGTATCCAAAGTAATGCTATAGCGATGTATGTAGCCATAAACCAACTTGTAATCGGACTTAAAAGTACGGCCTCTTGACCAGTGTTAACTGTCATGTTAAGTGGAAAGTACAGATAAAATGAAAAGACTCCACCATAATAAGAAAGATAGGATCCTGTAACTAGGTACTTCTCTCTAAATTCCTTTTTAAATTCAAATCCATATTTAAATCTGTAAACTACACTACAAAAAGAAAGTGCTACAAGGGAATAATAAAGCTGTAACGGCGAAATGAGAAAACCGGTGCTGAGTATTAATTGAAAAAAGTATACCAAAAATCCAGCTATGGTTACTTTAGGCAACTTCATATAGCTAAGCATAAAACTTAAAAATCTCTTCCACCAATATTTACTAAGTGCTGATTGTTTTTCAGCTACAAAATGGGCAAACCCAGTAATTGGAAACTTACTATAAACTTCTCTTAACGCTCTGTCAAAACTCCAAGAAGGGTTTTCTTCTTGTTTTTCTTCTATAGCTGATGCGAGATGATCCACAATCTCATATTGTACATCTATATAGTGTACATATTTACTCTTCACAAATTTGAAAAGCTTGCCAATTTCCTCTTCTGATAATTGTTCTTTCATGATAATTGAGGGTTTAAGATTAGGCGCATGTTTTTGATGTAGTCTTCCATATCTTGAAGCATGATAGCCATTTCTGTCTGGCCAGCTTCTGTCAAAGAATAGTATTTTCTAAATCTGTTGCCTATGCTTCTTGTATTACATTCTAGGATACCTTTTCCTTCGAGTTTATGCAGCGTAGGGTAGAGCGCTCCTTCTGTAATTTTGAATTCGTCGGCAGTGAGTTCTTTTACTTTTTGGGATATCTCATAACCATACATCTCATTGTTATCTGATAATAACTTGATGACGATGGTCTCTAGACTTCCTCTTAGTAAGCTCCTATTCATGATTGTAAATATATACCTAAGATTCTTAGGTAGCAAGAAAAAAGCTTGTTTTTTACGAACGTGACACCAAAAGAGTGTAAAGTAGTTTGTGATTTACATTTAAATGCAAGAAGGGGTTGAGCCGATTAGTTTAGGAGAATAGTTCTAAAGTGTACTGCCGGAGCCATGGAGAGTATGTCCCTCTTCGGAGAGGGCGCAGGGAGAGGACGTCAACAGCTAACTTAGTACGCAAAGCAAACGACAACTTCCTCCTCTTTAATTCTCCTCCAAAAGGAGAACACGGGGCATAGCTCTGGCTTGTGTTACAGCTCTATAAATCTATTACTGATGTAATGATATAAATACCTATTTCTTGATTCTTAAAATTAATCCTTATACCTTAAGTTTCAACAGCGCTACATTTGTATATGCATGAAATAAAAGTGTTGTAGAAGTTATAAGGCCTGAAGGATCTAGCCGATTAGTTTAGGAGAATAGTTCTAAAGTGCACTGCCGGAGCCATGGAGAGTATGTCCCTCTTCGGAGAGGGCGCAGGGAGAGGACGTCAACATCTAATTTAGTATGTAAAGCAAACGACAATTTCCTCCTCTTTAATTCTAATAATATAAATACCTATGTTTTGATTTTTAAAACTGAACCCTTATACCTTCAACTTCAACAACGCTACATTTTCTATATGATGAGTATGAGGAAACATATCCACAGGCTGCATTCTTACCGTTTCATATTTCTCAGATAGTAATTCTAAATCTCTAGCTTGAGTCGCTGGGTTACAGCTTACATATACTATTTTCGGTGCTTCAAGTTTCAACAGTGTTTGCACTACATCTTTGTGCATGCCAACTCTTGGCGGATCGGTAATTACTAAGTCTGGCTTTCCATGTTTTGTACTGAAATCATCGGTCAATATATCTTTTACATCACCAGCATAGAAAGTTGTATTCTCAATGTTGTTGAGACGGGCGTTTTCTTTAGCGTCAGTGATTGCTGCTTCTACTTCTTCGATTCCTGTTACGTGACTAGCTGATTGGCTTACATATAGTGCGATACTTCCAAGT
>CALKXE010000281.1 GCA_938003955.1 uncultured Saprospiraceae bacterium
TTGAGTTATTTATTCAAATATATCCAGATATATTCGTATACAACCGTGTATACCCGTTTAAAATACGGCTATCCATTCCTTCTCCCCTCATATTTGCATTGTCGACAAATTAAAACAGCCACACGGCTTGTGAAGCACATAATATTTCACTTCAAATTTTTATTTATTAATCATCCCGATAAACACATAAGGGATATAAAAATTACACATTATGAACACGTTGAAGAACTCAGTAAACTTAATTGGAAATCTTGGAAAAGAGGTAGAAATCAAAGAACTAGCATCAGGCGGTAAGCGAGCAAAAATCGTTCTCGCTACTAACGACTACTATAAAAATAATAAAGGAGAGGCTGTCAATGAAACTCAGTGGCATAATCTCGTAGCATGGGGCAAAACAGCCGAACTGATGGCGTCCGTATTATCAAAAGGAAATGAAGTAGCAATCCAAGGTAAACTAATGCACAGAAGCTATGAAGACAAAGACGGAAATATGAGATACACATCAGAAGTAAAAGTAAACGAGTTCATGAAAGTATCTCGTCAAGAAAAAGAAGCTGTCCCGTTTTAGCTAAAGCGAAAATGCATAAAATGGTATGGCAATAGATCATACAGATACTGCATTGCGACAAATCAAAATATTGACTTTTTGGCGAAAGCGCTATTGGTAACTTAACTGGTAGATTATTGCTGAATAGCCTGAATCGCTTGAATTGCTTGAACTGCTTGAATCGCTTGAATCGCTTGAATCGCTTGAACTGCTTGAATCGCTTGAACTGCTTGAATCGCTTGAACTGCTTGAATCGCTTGAATCGCTTGAATTGCTTGAATCGCTTGAATCGCTTGAATCGCTTGAATTGCTTGAATCGCTTGAATCGCTTGAATTGCTTGAATCGCTTGAATCGCTTGAATCGCTTGAATCGCGGAATCGCGGAATCGCGGAATCGCTTTATGATGTTGTCATATATATATTATTATGATATTCTGTGTGATTTGACTTTTGCACTAATCGCTAAAATTTTATTGGTTGTAAATAGAAAAGCCTAAATCGAATCTTTAGATTCTGATTTAGGCTTTCTTTTATCATAGATATTTTGATCTATTAGTTTAGATTTTTAGTGAATTGCAATGATTCGACAATCAACATTTGATTGACTCAAAAATTGCACAAATCTAATCTTCCATCACTATTTCCATCTCCACTTGCTTACTTTCCATGTCAGCACTCAGAATTCTAACTCTCAGCTTCTGACCCATTGTGATCACAGTCTTTGTTTTACGCCCTATGGCTTTCAATCTACTGTCTGCTAAATCATATGGCTCGTCCATAGTATTAAAACCTACCATACCCTCTACGAGAGAGTCTGCGAGTTTGACGAACATACCACGATCTATCATTCCAGATACTACACCATCAAACTCCTCACCGATATGGCCACTTATATATTCTACCTGTTTGTATTTTACAGATTCTCGTTCGGCTCCAGTAGCATTACGCTCTTGCATTGATATATGCTTACATTTCGCTTCTAATTCTTCTTTATTAGTACGGAAGTCCTTCTTCAAGTTCTTATCCAGATATCTGTGGACCAATACATCACTATATCTTCTAATCGGAGAAGTAAAGTGCGTATAATAATCAAACGCTAGTCCATAATGACCGATATTATCCGTCGTATATATAGCTTTACTCATTGTACGTATGGCTAGTGGTTCTAGCATTTTTAATTGCTCGTTTGTCTTGGCCGCTTCGTATAATCCATTGAATGACTTTGCGATTTCTCGTGGCGTATTCATATTCATCTTATAGCCTAATTCCTTTGCAAACAATGCAAAATCAGCTAATTTATCAGGATTCGGAAGATCATGAACTCTGTATACAAATGGTATTTCAGGTTTTGCCTTTTTCGCTATATACTTAGCTACAGACTTATTGGCTAATAACATAAAATCCTCAATCATCATATGGGCCGCTTTTCGTTGCTTCACATACATTCCGATTGGTTTCCCTTCGTCGTCTAGTTCAAACTTAATCTCATCTGATTCAAATGATATTGCACCATTCTTAAACTTGTCTTTTCTCAGTTTAAGTGCTACTTCATTCATCTTCAGGATCTCAGTATTATAGTCCCCTTCTCCAGTTTCTATTACCTCTTGTGCTTCTTCATAAGTGAATCTTCGATCCGAATGAATGACAGTTCTACCAAACCACTTATCTACAATTTTGAAGTTCTTATCAAAGATAAATGATGCTGTAAAAGTATATCGATCCTCATGTGGATTCAAAGAACAGAGATCATTACTTAATTTCTCAGGCAACATAGGCAATACTCTATCTACAAGATAGACAGATGTCGATCTATTAAGAGCTTCTAAGTCTAATGGACTACCTTCTGGCACATAGTGTGTAACGTCAGCAATATGTACACCTATTTCGAATTGTCCATCTTCCAATTCTTCGATAGATAATGCGTCATCAAAATCTCGCGCCGTTAGCGGATCAATTGTGAATGTAGTAACATTTCTGAAATCTCTTCTTTTTGCTACTTCTTCTTCTAGAACACCTGGTTCTATATCTTTTACTTGATTCAATACTTCTGGTGGGAAGTCAAGGTCAAATCCATTGCTCAGTAATATACCTTGCATAGCGATATCATTCTCGCTAGCTTCACTCATTACAGCAGTTACTTTACCCCAAAGCCCTTTGTTTTGGCTTTGTCCCCAGTCCGTAATTTCTACGACTACCGGATCACCATCTTTGGCATCCATAGACTTATCAAAATGTACATAGACATCCTTGATGTTATTCGTATTCAACGGATATACAATAGCATATTTTTTATCCTCTCTATATCGGCCCAATACATGTGTTGTCGAACGTTTTTCTATACTGAGAACTTTTCCTTCTGGTTTTCGCTTACCAGGAATTTTCGGAACATAGATTTTCACTATATCCTTATTCATAGCTCCTTTCAGATTCTTTTCATTCACATATACATCATCTTCCAATCCTTCTACCACAATATATGCAGCTCCGGTTCTGATCATGTCTACCCTTCCGATATAGTCTTTTCCAGAAAATCGTTTTGATTGATTCTCAATGGAAGCCTTTCTATTCCACTTGTACTTTCCTTCCTTCGTATGTACGAGTAATCCATCTTTTTCGAGTTGTTTGATTGCATGCTCGAGTGAATCATGACTATTAGCGATTTTAAGCTTTTTACCAGCTTGACTGGCATTAAGTCTTTTAGATTTATCTTTTGAATATAGCTTTGTAAGTTGATTTTTAAGCTGTTTGACAGGTAGCTTTTTACCTTTAATTGTTGGTTTCTTCTTTTTAGACATATGTCTTTAATATTAAAAATTGATATCGATTGTTATCGATTAAATTGTGGATCTTTAGGATGTTATTGGTATAATCATCCAGTAAGAAAGATTTCTTTTCCAAGAACTTCGTTTTTTAGAAATTGTACCGCTAGGAGACTTAAATAAAATATTGCGGTTGGGAGAAAAGAATGACAATTCGATTAGTTGCTGTCTCCATTTACAAACTTAACCAAATAAACACAGATTTAGTTTGATTAAGTCTCAGATTAGTAGAAATAAGCAAGACTTTAACTTTTAACTTCGGCTTCGCTCAGTTTGCAAGAGGATGGATTCGCTAAGTTTACAAGAGGATGCCTTCGTTCAATTTACAAAGCTTAGTAGACTGAGCGAAGCCGAAGTCTAGACTAAATTATCATCATAATAAATTTCAAGCTCAGACACGAAATTTCTATGCTTACTTAATCTCTTAAGAATCTCTTGCAATCTACCTTCAAATTGATCTTTACTTTGAGAAGATGTAACCAAATCCACCGTTTTATAAAAACTCTTTTCTAGATGATTATAATCTGCATCTTTTGCCCATCCGAAATAGTTCAAATGATAGGTTGCCGCTTCTACATGTGTGATATACACATCCGCCAATTCGTGATCGAATATAGAAATAGCCGAGATACCCTTAAGTATATTATTAACCTTGGTGATCCGTGATCTAGTTCTAAATCTCTCGTATAGTTTGATGATTCCATTTTTAGCCTTATCCAATAACTTCTTTCGATCGTCATCAGAGCCAAGCTCCATAGAATAGTATTCTTTAATAGGTTTATACTTGGTGAATAGCTTATCCATCTCTTCTCTCAACTCGTCTTCCGTGAGTGAATTGATAAACTTTGTAAAATTAGTCTTCCTCAAAATTATTGTAATTTAATGCTTTATGCCCTCGAGAATTGGAACAATAGCATAACTAAATATTGACTTAATGGTTGAATATTATCGATGAAAAGTCTTAATTTCTAAAACGGAATATCATCATCTCCAAAAAACGGATCGCCTCCACCCCACGAGTCATCTTCGTCTTCTTCGAGGTCGAAATCAACATATTTATCAAGGTGCAATTTATTCTTCCTTTTGATTTCAGCTCGCTTATTGAAAAAATCTTCACACTCATATATATCGGAAACATTCCCATTCTTATCCGCTATAAAGACAATATCAATAAAAGAATGAGATTCATTACCTATAAAAGTATATCCAGAAACGCCACAGCTACAACCACAGCACTCTCCTTTTTCTAGTACAAGGTACTTATCCCCTAGTTGAGAAAACTCAAAAAACAAATCGCCTAACTTTCTTATAAACAATGCTTTATTGTAATCTTGATACAAAATCTGATCATCCAAAAGCGTAGATACCATTTCTACATCCATTTTCATAAAGAAGTGAACCACCGCATCCAATTGAGTTTTTAAAGCAGGTCGTGTAGTCATAGATAAGTGTTTTAAAGCGAATTCTTATTACACAATATATTAAAGAAATTCGATATGTGTATGAATTTCGGTATTTGTGTTCGTTTATTAGGACGGCCGATTAGGTATTTGGTTACATTATATATAATGAATCCACTAGGTTAACATTGGATATTCATTTATCCATTTTGTTATTTAGAAGAACCTTATCAAGGCAAAACAACCTAATTTCATATTGCTTACGCAAGTTTATTTTCGTCCAATCAATTGCAGGAGCATTGGACATTAGGTGTTAAATAATCTATGTCTTCAACCGCTCCTCTCCATCAAACTTATCAATGGCCAGTCCTATCAACTTTGTAATTAGATCTTGATATGGAATCCCGGCATGATCCCACAATTTCGGAAACATACTTATTTTGGTAAATCCTGGCAATGTATTTACTTCATTTACTATGATCTCTCCATCCGTTTTGAGGAACATATCTACTCTAGTAAGGCCACAGCATTCTAGATTTACATATGTATCGATAGCTATCTGTTTCGCTTTTGATGTGTTCTCTTCTCCTATATCAGCTGGTATTGCCAATCCTGCACCATCATCATCGATATACTTATTTTCGAATGTATACCACTCTGTTTTAGGGAGAATTTCACCGATTGTACTTGGTTGGGGATTCTCATTTCCCAGGACTGCGCATTCTATTTCTCTGCCAGTGATTTTTTCTTCGACCAGTACTTTCGGGTCATATAGGAATCCTTCGGCAACCGCTTTTATAAAATCAGCTTCATTATCAACAAAAGATATCCCTACTGAAGAGCCTAAGTTGGCCGGTTTGATAAATAATTCTTTGCCTAGTCTATTGCTTACCTCCTCGTATGTCAGATGGTCATTGTATCCCTTTCTTAAGGTTACGAAGTCCGCAATTCCTATCCCAGCATCTCTTAATAATCGCTTAGTTACATCCTTGTCCATACCAGCAGATGAGCCTAATATTCCACATCCTACACATGGTAGTCCCGCCACTTTTGCCATTCCTTGTATTGCACCATCTTCACCGTAAGCACCGTGCAAGACTGGATAGAGCACATCAATCTTAGTAATGATCTTTCCAGTTTCTTTATCTATAACGGCTCTATCATGAGCGTTTTGACTTATATACACGGTATTATCATATACTGGCAGTGATACTTTCGCCGCATCCGTCGGATTAGATATCGTCATTGTATCACCGCCATAGTGCCAAACTCCGTCCTTATCGATGGCTAACAGTATGGGTTCGAATTTTGATCTATCTATATTTCCCACCACATTATATGCAGACAAGAGAGAGATATTATGTTCAGGTGATCTACCTCCGAAAACGATTCCTACTTTTATTTTACCAGCCATTGTATTATGAAATTTGATAATATGTATCAAAAATAGAAAATAACTTTGTAGAGATCTAAAAATCTGAATATATGTAGGTCAAGATTTATTATTCGATATGAATAAAAAACAAATCTAGCCGACATCCCTTACTTTGAAATATCGAATTCTAGAAATCAACCTAAATTAATTACATTTGTATCAAACTAAAAAAACTCAATATGTCAAACGGATTATTAGCTGGAAAAAGAGGAATCATATTTGGCGCTCTTGACGAGAAATCAATAGCATGGCAAGTAGCTGAAAAATGTGTAGCTCAAGGAGCAAAAATCACACTTACGAATGCTCCAGTAGCCTTACGTTTTGGTGGAATATACAAACTCGCCGAAAAAATAGGTGCAGAAGTAATTCCTGCGGATGCTACTAGTTTAGAAGATCTAGAAAATCTACTCACACAATCTCAAGAGATCTTAGGTGGAAAGATGGACTTCATGTTGCACTCTATCGGAATGTCACTTAACGTGAGAAAGAAGAGAGACTACGATAATATCAACTATGATTGGATGCAGAAGACATTTGACATTTCAGCGATATCATTTCATAAATTGATGCAGACAGCTATGAAGATGGATGCTGTGAATGATTGGGGATCTATCCTAGCATTGACATACATTGCCGCTCAGAGAGTATTCCCTGATTACAATGAAATGGCAGAATCTAAATCATTACTTGAGAGTTTTGCGCGTAGCTTCGGTTACCACTGGGCGAAAAAAGGAAATGTAAGAGTAAACACTGTATCTCAATCGCCAACACTTACGACTGCAGGTATGGGAGTAAAAGGATTCCAAGAGTTTTTCGATTATTCTAAGAAGATGTCTCCATTAGGAAATGCGCCAGCTGATGCTTGTGCTGATTACTGTGTAGCAATGTTCTCTGATCTTACGAAATACGTAACAATGCAGAATCTTTACCATGATGGTGGATTTAGCAACATGGGTATGGCCCCAGAAGTACTAGGACTATAAATAAGAAACCAAATGGGAATCTTATTCAAAATATTAAGGGTGGTACTAGTCATAGTACTACCCTTTTTTCTTTTGATCCGAGGGTCAATATTCATACATGCAAATTACAATCTTGGCGCATGGATATCACTTGCAGGAGGTGCGATCTTGACAGCCCTGATCTTATTTATTTACATGACATTCATCTATCGTAGATTCACTAAGAAGTTTGGAGATAGCGATAATCTGCAGCGTCGAAGTCTATTTTCCATAGCGCTAGTCGGAGTATATTGCGCATACGGACTATTCTTCATCTCCGCGGGTAATATGAAAAGTCCCGCACTAAAAAAGGAAATTACAGAAATGCACCCCATCCTCAGAATGGGAATAAGCACATTCATATTGATCGACAAAAAAATGATCATTACGGATGCAAGTCGAGTCCCTGAAGACTATAAGAAAATGGGACTTAAAACTGCCAATAATTCTCTACACTACAAGCAAAAAGACGGATACGCATATGCTATAGACCTAAGGACCAATGGTAGAAATGAATCTAGAAATAAGATGATGGAATTTTATTTTAATGCGCTAGGATTTAAAACACTGCGCCATATTGGTACCGGTGATCACTTACATGTCAGTCTATATTGTCACTATCGGCCGAGAGGTAAGTAGTCTCAATCAAGTACTAGACAGAAGTGTTACTAAGAATTACTAGTAACACTCCCGTATAGCGTATATTATTGAGATTCTAAGAGTAAATCTATTCTTCTTCCTCTCCTCCAGTTAATTTCTTATCCTCAACATTTTCATTGAGAAATGTATTCAATTTATCTACTGGTATGGTTGTCTCCATCTGACCAAATGCATTGATTTTTATATTGAAGCCTTCTAGCTCCTCGTGCACATTTGGCTTTTGTTTTTTTACGTTTTTCTTAGACATTCTGAGCGTTTTTTAATTCTGTGAACTTCTCAATGCTAGTCTTCATTCTAGATACGATAGTTTCTTGACCCAAGAGCTCCATTGTCTCGAATAAGTCTGGTCCTTTCATCGTACCACAAGCGCCTAATCTCAATATCGGCATGATCGCTCCAAAACTTAATTCATTGTCCGCAATGTATGATTTCACAACAGACTCTATCGCAGAAGAAGTAAATTGTTGCATACCTTCCATAGACGCTATCAAAGCATCAAAGTGAGGTCTGTTTTCTAATTTATATTTCTTCTTTGCCATCTTTTCGTCGATATCCACTGGCATTTCGAAAAAGAAACCTCCTGCAGTGAAGAAGTCAGGAATTACTTCCGCTCTCTCCTTCATCAATTCTGCGAACTTGATCATAAAGCTTTCAGATACATCGTATCCTTTCTCTTTTGCCATCGGCATTAGAATATCGGCTAGTTC
>CALKXE010000282.1 GCA_938003955.1 uncultured Saprospiraceae bacterium
GGCCATGGATCTTTGTCTGTTCTTTCGGATCCAGGAGTAGGCATTATTTCTAGTTGAGTGATAGATTTTGCTCCTAACCTGTTTGACGTTCCTATGCAGTCGGACCCTGTATCGCCACCACCTATAACTACTACGTCTTGATTTTTGACTGAGATTGTTTCTTCTTCTGAAAATTGATCTCCAGCTACTCTTTTATTATTTTGAGTGAGGTAATCCATAGCAACGTATACCCCTATTGCATCTCTGTTTTCTATAGACATATCTCGAGCAATAGTAGATCCTCCACAAAGCACTATCGCATCATATTCTGATTGTAAATAGTCGGCAGAGATGTCTACCCCTACATCAGTATTTGTCACGAACTTGATACCAGAAGCTTTCATGATATCTAGTCGACGATCAATACTCGTTTTTTCTAGCTTAAAATCTGGAATTCCATACCTCAAAAGGCCGCCGATCCTATCTTCACGTTCGTAGACAGTCACTGTATGACCGGCTTTATTAAGTTGGTCTGCACATGCCAGTCCAGCAGGCCCCGAACCTATAATAGCAACTTTCTTATCCGTTTTTTGATCCGCTTGATTTGATTCTACCCAACCTTCTTTATATGCACGTTCTATGATGGACTTTTCTATATATTCTATAGAAACTGGATTTTCATTGATACCAAGTACACAAGCTGATTCGCAGGGTGCAGGGCAGATTCTTCCTGTGAATTCTGGGAAGTTATTTGTCTGACTTAAAATTTCATATGCTTCTTTCCACTCACCTTTATATACTGCATCATTGAAGTCTGGGATCACATTTCCCAAAGGACAGCCACTATGGCAGAAAGGGATTCCACAATCCATACACCGGGCTGCTTGTTCTTCTTGGTGTGCAATCGGCAGAGGTACATAAAATTCATTAAAATGTTCTACTCTAGCTTTCGGATCTTCAGTTGTTGGTAGATCCCTTTCGTATTTCATAAATCCTTTGATATCTCCCATGATTAGCTCGCTTTTTGTTGTAAAACATATGATGCATTATTGCCTTCAAGTATTCGTTTATACTCATGTGAAATCACTCTTTGGAAGTTATGTTTTTCCTCTTCCCAATTATTGAGAATTGAAAATCCTTTTGTACTACCCGTGTAGTTTGTGTGGCTCCTAACCATCGTTTGGATGGTCTCCAAATCTTTATCGGTAGGGCTATCAATTAATACCATTTCGGTATTCACCTTTTCGCTCAAGTCGGCTGATTGATTGTTATACACATACGCAATTCCGCCGCTCATGCCAGCCGCAAAGTTCTTTCCTATTCTGCCTAATATAACCGCTATTCCACCTGTCATATATTCGCATCCATTATCTCCGATACCTTCTACTACAGTCTTTGCTCCACTATTTCTTACACAAAACCTATCTCCCGCTCGACCATTGACATATGCTTCTCCTGATGTAGCTCCATAAAGTGCTACATTGCCAATGATAATATTAGACGCGGCATCATAGCTTGAATTTCGATCAGGAGATACTGCCAACTTAGCACCACTTAATCCTTTACCAAAGTAATCATTTGCTTCTCCTTCCAATCTAAAGAATATTCCTCTTGCCGTAAAAGCTCCAAAACTCTGTCCTGCCGATCCTCGGAATCTGTATGTAAGACTATCAGGCAACATACCTATCGATCCATAAATCTTTGATATTTCATTCGATAGCATTGTACCCACAGCACGATCGGTACTCTTTATTGCCATCACTCCCTCATAAGTCTTTTTTTCCTCCATTGCCAATGCAGCATATTTGATCAATTTATGATCCAGGACATCATCGAGGCCATGGTCTTGATTCTTAGACTGATATAGCGTTTCATTTAATATATTTTCTTCTTGGAAAAGCAATGGAGTAAAATCCACATTAGTCGTTTTCCAATGTCTATTCTCATTATTTATCTCGAGAAGATCTGTTCTTCCTACCATCTCATTCACAGATCTCACACCTACTGACGCCATAATCTCTCTCAAATGCTTTGCTAGAAATTGGAAGTAATTTACTACGTGTTCGACTTTACCATCAAATTTTTTTCTGAGATCTTCATCCTGCGTTGCTATACCCACTGGACAGGTATTTAGATGACATTTTCTCATTAATATGCATCCTTCCACCACGAGTGCCGCAGTCGCGAGTCCCCATTCTTCGGCTCCTAGCATGGTCGCTATTGCCATGTCTCGTCCTGTTCTGATCTGACCGTCGGTTTGTAATACGACTCTATCTCTTAGTCCATTTTTTACAAGCGTTTGGTGGGTTTCAGAAAGTCCAAGTTCCCATGGTAACCCTGCATGTCTCACTGAGCTAAGCGGTGATGCACCTGTACCTCCGTCATAACCTGAAATTAAAATATGGTCTGCATGTGCCTTTGTCACCCCACTGGCTATAACTCCTACTCCGGCCTTGGATACTAATTTTACACTGATCCTAGCTTTTCGATTAGCATTTTTTAAATCGAAAATCAATTGTGCAAGATCTTCGATACTATATATATCATGGTGCGGAGGCGGTGAGATCAATCCAACGCCTGGTGTACTGTGTCTAATTTTTCCTATGTAGTCATTTACTTTATGACCTGGCAATTGACCACCCTCACCTGGTTTTGCGCCTTGTGCCATTTTGATCTGCAGCTCGATGGCATTGGTTAAGTAATTGATCGTCACTCCAAATCTACCCGAAGCTACTTGCTTAATTGCTGACCTTTCCCAACTCCCATCTTCATTTTTGGCAAATCGTTTTTCGTCTTCTCCACCTTCGCCGCTATTGCTCTTGCCACCGATTCTATTCATTGCTTTTGCCAATGTAGAGTGGGCTTCATGAGATATAGATCCTAAAGACATTGCACCTGTAGCAAACCTGTGCATAATAGTAGTTTCACTTTCTACTTCTGATATTGGAATTGGTGATAGTCCATTCTTAATCTTGAAATAACTTCGGAGTGTACTACTATTATGCTCCAACTTATCTATGGCTTCAGCAAACTTCTGATAAGTAGGATAATTATTGGTTTTGGTGCTATGCTGGAGTAAGTGTATGGTTTGCGGATTGAAGAGGTGATACTCCCCTCTACGCTTCCATTGATAATTTCCTATATCAGGCAATATATCGTATGCTTTATCAAACGCCAGATCATGCTTTGCTTGGTTTTCTCTTGCTAGTTGATCGAATGTTAATCCTTCTATCCTTGATATTGTCCCTATGAAACACTTGTTTATTACCTCGGTAGATATACCCAATGCCTCGAATGTCTGTGCCCCTTTGTATGATCCAAGCGTAGAAATTCCGAGTTTTGACATAATTTTTAGCAATCCTTTTCTGACCGCTTTGATATAGTTTTCTTCTCCTTCTGAGACCTTTAGTCCCTTTGACTTAGCTAGCTTTCTTGTGGTTGCTAATGCAAGATATGGATAGACATAATCACCTCCAAAAGACAACAGCGTTGCCACATGGTGTGTCTCCCAGATATCTCCTGCCCTTATAATTATTGTGACCTCTTTTCTCAATCCTTTGCTGATGAGTAGGTGATGTAATGCTCCTGTAATTAATAAACTCGGTACATTGATATTATCTTTATCAATACCTAAGTCACTAAGGCAAATGATTCTTACATCATCCTCAATCGCCTCTAATGCCTGAGCACATATCGAATCTATAGCCAATTCTAATGAACTTCCTTTTTTATATACCGTAGATAATTCTCTAGCCTCAAATTCGTCTAATTCATTTCCTAGAATGTTAGAATATTGAGCCCCATTTAACACCGGATGTTCTGTTCTAATTACTCTTGCTTCTTCACTATCAATTCCTATTATTCTGCTACTATTGCTTATCACAGTAGATAAGGACATGTAGAAATTCTCTCTCAATGAATCGATTGGCGGATTAGTTACTTGTGCAAATTGTTGTTTGAAATAATTAGCAATATGTTGAGATATTTTTGATAATACAGCTAATGGAATATCCGACCCCATAGATCCAATGGGTTCTTTAGTCGTATTCATCATCGCATCCAGAATCAGCTGTTCGTCTTCGAGTGACATACCGTATGCTATCTGTCTAGTATGAAGCGGTAATTTTGATTCCTCCACCAATGATTTCGATGGCAGATCTCCAATCTTTATTGACATCCTATCAAGCCATTCTCTATAAGGCTTTCTTTTGCAGATTCTTTCTTTTAGTTCTTCATCAGATATGATTCTATTCTCGTCGAGATCGGCCACTAGCATCTTACCGGGTTGTAGTCTCCCTTTCTTAACGATCTTTGATGGGTCTATATCAAGACATCCTGCCTCACTTCCCAAAATCAGAAAATTATCATCCGTAAGAAGGTATCTAGATGGCCTTAGTCCATTTCTATCCAAAGTCGCTCCTAGTACGGTGCCGTCAGTAAAACATATGGATGCTGGACCATCCCATGCTTCTAGGACACCATCATGATATTCATAGAATGCTTTTTTATAATCTTCGATATGTTCATTATTCTGCCATGCTTCTGGGATCATCATCATGATCGTGTGTGGTATCGATCGACTGGCCTTCAATAGAAAGTCAACAACATTATCAAAGTTGCCACTATCAGATGAAAATGGATCACAAACAGGAAAAGTAGATATAAGATCCGGCCTATCTTTGGATATTAATTCCATGTTTTTCTCTCTGGCTTTCCATCCGTTTAGATTTCCTTGTATGGTATTGATCTCTCCATTATGGGCTATACATCTGAACGGTTGAGCCAACTTCCATTTTGGAACTGTATTCGTACTAAATCTGCTGTGTACGATAGCTATAGCGGAATGGATAGCATCATCCTGAAGATCCAAAAAATATGACCTCAATTGAGTGGCCATCAACATTCCTTTGTAGACGATCGTCTTAGAAGACAATGAAGCGATATAGAAATCGTCCGTTAATCCTTTATCGCTAAAGAGAATTTCCTTCAGGATCTGACTTCGTAAGAAGTAGAATCTCCTTTCGATAGCTTTATTATTAAACCCCGACGACTTAAAAAATAGTTGAACCATATCTGGCTCAGTATTTTTTGCCATATTTCCGATCATAGAATTATCGACAGGAACTGGACGTTCTAAGATGATTTTGAAGTCGTTATTTTTACAATACTTATTAATTACTTCGTAACAGTATTTCTTCAACTCCTTATCTTTCGGGAAGAAAAACATACCTATACCATATTTACCCCTTTTGGGCAATTTTACGCCTGACTCTAGCGCTTTCGCTTTCATAAACCCGTGAGGTACTTGCATCAAAATACCTGCACCATCCCCCGTGTTTTCTTCACATCCACATGCTCCTCTGTGCTCCATGTTTTCTAGAATGGTAAGTGCAGAGTCTACTACGTAATATGACGTGCCACCATTTAAGTTTGCAATCATTCCTACTCCACAAGAATCCTTTTCTAACTGAGGTGTGTATAAGCCACGCTGCTGTGGTTCTGTTGTAGTCTGTGTCATAATATTTAGTATTTAGCGTTTTATTCCCAAGCCTTATTTATCAGGACTTGGGAAAGACTTTATGATATTTTTAGTAGCGGCAATTCTACTTTTTTGTTTTTTGTTAGATTATTCGACATTCGATTGTTCGACTATTCGAGGTTAGACTGTTCGACATTCGACTACTCGAGGTTAGATTGTTCGACATTCGATTGTTCGATGTTAGATTTTTACTTTCTTTAAATCTAAAAAGCGCAGCGGTCCAAAAGCGAAGCGATCTAAAAGCAACGCGGTCTACAAGCGCAGCGGTCTATGCTCTAAAACCCATACACAACAGCTAAAAC
>CALKXE010000283.1 GCA_938003955.1 uncultured Saprospiraceae bacterium
AGATACCATTTAAAAAACCGGTCTTTTTGTAGAGCCAGTCTTAAGATAAGTATATTTCATCGTTAGCTTGGGAAATTAATTTGCCTTTAGGAAATTAGTATCTTTTCTTACTGATTTTTGGGTGGCCTAATAGGGGGAATGGCGTACAACGTCTCAGTGACATGCGGCGTGCTGACGAAGGAAGCATGATCGTAATGTCACATGTTAGTGATAGTTCTTCAATTTTCCACTCTATTCAATTTTTTATCATTTTGTACGGAATTAAGCATAATATAATTGACATAATTGCACTTATCAATGGAACGCCTGCAAAGTTCCCCATAACTAAACGAAGAAAAATTGAAGGTACAATAGCTAAAAATATAGCACCCAAAATAAAAAGAGTTGAACTTATTCCTTTTTCTTTACCTACATCATATATTTTAAAACAAACAATAATTAATACTATTAATCCAATCATTTTTCTGCTTTTTTTACTTTTTTATATCGTCTAAATTCTATTTGATTATTTTCCTAATAACCTGTTCTTCATTCCCATAGAACTTCTGCATTCTTATATTACATGTATCGATCATTTGTTTTTTTAATTCTATATCTCCATTATTAAATATTGACATATTACTGTTTTCCTGTCTTAGAACAAAGAAGTATCAATATTTTTTGCAAGGTTTAAACCTTTTTTCATCTAATCTTGAACAACTTTTTTGATAGTCTTTAACATTCTAGCTTAGTCATAATCTTTTGCCTTAATTATCACTAACTATGTTATAAACGTACCCATTCTTTATAAAACTTCCCAGTTTTCTCCCAAAATACAGCAACCTATCCGATATTAACCGTTAGCAACCGTTAATATCGGATACCCTAAAGCTCTCTTCTTTGAATAAAAACTTGGTGGTTGTTTGGTCTATTCAATTACGATCTTAACTGTAACTTGAGCATAAGGTATCCATAAATATCTAGTTCTATGAAGCCGAGTAGACAACGTCTCAGTGACATGCGGCGTGCTGACAAATGAAGCATGATCGTCATGTCACATGTTCCCCGCTTTTATTTCATTTTTTTTTTAGTATTGCATCTTTCCAAATCATTCTCTTATCAATATATTCATTGTCATAATTGAAAAATTGAAAGTCATAGTTACCATAATTCATCGGTTTTACAATATCGAGCCTTTTCATTTCATTCTCTATTTGAAGAAATGTTTTCCCATTTTTAATATATCCTACTAGTTGATTTGCTAGATTTAATTCGTCCCTATTTTCAATTTGTAAATATGAGTTATAAACCGCTGTACGAATTGGGATTTTATAATTTTCAAGATCTTTTAGTAATGTAGGAATCTCAGTTAGAACTTTCTTAAGTTCTACATTCTGAGAGTTGTTTAAATGAGAGATAAAAGCTTCACTACAGCTCTCATAGCTAATAGATTTTTTAAAATTTGAATTTAAAAGCCTTTTTGAAACTATAGTTCTTAGCTCTTGCTTATCACCAACTTCGTTGTTATTTAGTATATGTGAGCTTTCATCATAATACTCATCAATTATAAATTCTATTCTATAAACACCTTTAGAATATGAGTTCACCCAGTCACCGACTGCAAAGCCATCTTTAGCTTTATCACTCGACCCAAATATTTTACTCAAAATTCCCATTGTTAAATTTTCTTTCTTATTGCGTCCTAATGACATGCAGCGTGCTGACGAAGGAAGCATGATCGTCATGTCACATGTTATACTTTTTTCCTTTTTAACACCATCTTGCCTACTGATGATTCATAGAATGTAATATGAATTTCATCCATACCAACTCTATTGATTTTGTAGAAATCTGATTTACTTGGCTTTTCTTTATCATTTAAGAATATTGAAAATGACTTATTGAAATTTTCAACTTTTACTTCATATCCCTTAATAACGCCATTACTTTGCACATTAAAATTCCCTTTGCTAATATCGAATTGATCAAATTTTAAAGATACAGAAACCGAGTCAAATGAATTAGAAGACAATGTGCAATTCCATTCATTATTTGATATGTGCTCTGACACATTATTTATTCTTTTCTCTATTGATGTCTCAACTATTTCCAAGTATGAATTAGAGATTATTGGTATTATGTTTCCTCTCTTAATTACTTTTTCAATAATCAATTCTTCGTCAGTTAACTTTATTAGTTTACCAAATTGTTCTCCATTAGAGAGGTTTATTAGAGAATCTTCTGTAATACTAAACTTGTAACTTTCCACTATCTCTCCAAATCCATTTAGAAAAGACATTTTATTCTCCTTTGTAAATTGGATATACTGATAACTATAGGTTTGCCATTCATGTTTGATCTCTTGTTGCTTTTCCCAAACCTTATGAAGACTGTTGCTTTCTTGAGTTGAAAACAATGATAAAAACAGCAAATAAATTAGCATTTCTTTCATATTCAATTAAGCATAACGTCCAAGTGACATGCGGCGTGCTGACGAAGGAAGCATGATCGTCATGTCACATGTTATACTCTCGCCTTTTTCTTTTTTATACCAATTGTATGTATTCTTTCTCCAGTTTAACTTTGAAGTTGACCTCAGCTTTTAATGCCTTAAATACTCGAACTATTGTATCAATTGTTGCACTATTAGCATTGTTTTCAAGCTTCGAAATTTGAGATTTCTTAACACCCACAATATCTCCAAGCTGTTCTTGAGTTAATTTCCTTTCTTTACGAGCTTGTTTTATCATACGACCTATTAGATCCATCTTTAGTTCGTATTCGTACTCTTCCCGTTCTTTTGTTCCTACCTCCCCAATAAACTGATCCTTCATTTCCTGAAGAGTGTAAGTTTTCATTTCTTTAGACGCCATGATTATTTATTTGATTTGTTAGAAAAGTACGATTGCCTTAAAGCTTTGGCCTTATCAATTTCTTTCGATGGAGTTTTCTTTGACTTCTTAATAAACCCATGAGTAGCTATGACCAACGTTTCTTTGCCATCAGTTTTATCCCAAAATGCCAACAACCGATTTTGTTTCCCTAGATATTTACTTCTAAATTCCCAGATCTCACCGTTCAACTTTTTAAAGAGTTTAGGATCATTTGTTTGTTCGGCAGCATCAATAATATAAAGAAGTTTAGCTGCGGATTTTGCATCTAATCCCTCTAAAAACTCTTTAGCTTCTTCCAAGAATGTTGTTGTAAAATAGTTAAATTTTGATTTTTCTCAAAGATAGACAATGTTTCTATATTTTGAAACTTATTTATTGATGAAAGAGTTCCTTTTTTCTTTCTTGGTGGAGTATAACTATGTTATAAACGTACCCATTCTTTATAAAACTTCCCTGTTTTCTCCCAAAATACAGTAACCTATCCGATATTAACCGTTAATAGCGAATACACTAAAGCGGTCTTCTTCAAATAAAAAATTGGTGGTAGTTTGGTCTATTTCAATTACGATCTTAACTGTAACTTGAGCATAAGGTATATATAAATATCGAGTTCTATGAAGCAGAATAGACGATAATCGAAAAAAGTATTCTGCTGAAACATCGTCTCCATGACTGCTAAGACAGCTAAACAAGCTATGACTCATTATATCAGAAAAAAAATCAACTACCAAAGAGAAACTGCCAGAACACGGGACCAATAGATTTTAAAATTACGATGAAGATCTTAACCGATAAAATCAAGTGACTGTATTATGAAGTGAATGAAACGCCCGATTCATGTCTCGCTAAAAGTGAAAAATAAAAAAACTCGTGCAGATTTCCGACACGAGTTTTTACTATATCGATTTTATTGATAATCAGCTATTGACCGGGCATGTAAATCCACTTCATCCAGAATAACTATCTGGCTTTAACGATCTTTTTAACTTCAACAATATTGCCTGCTTGTATTAGATTGATAAAGTATATTCCATTTGGTAAATTATTCAGACTAAACGAATTGGATTGTTTCAAGTCTTTGGTAAACATGGTGTTTCCATGAACATCATATAAAACAAAACTTGTATTTTCCTTTACTCCATTGACAGTGATTTGCGAATTATCTTCGAATGGATTTGGCATTACGATATCGATTTCATTTACGGTAGCGACTTCCAGATCAACGAGTTGATTGTCAGACCAAAAATACTCCAAACGTCTGTCTAGAAACATTTCAGGGTCACCCTCATTAGAGCTGAATCGATCCAAATACTGAACTTCGTCTAAATCCGCATGATCATAATAGACTGTGCGAAAGTCAGGATCCCAAGAATCCGTGACCTCCTCATAAAGATCTCTTTGGTAAGCACGAACAGGTGCCGTAAGATCTTCTGGATAAACATATCGACTTATTAAATCCCAAGATGAAAAGACTGCATTCCACTCATATGTGTATGTAGAATCTCGATCATTATCAGCATTTAAATACACTTCTGTTTTCTCCATATTATACAACACTCCGTTATTATAATCTTCCATCAGCCATTCGGTTATTACATTATCTACATTGGTATAGTTAATTATATAGGCCAATTCCAAATTCCCTGTTGCTAAGTCCGTGTTATAGAAAGTTAAGCTAAGTAAGGTATTGTCTGCATTGTAAGTTCTCTCGAATCGAAGAAAAGGGCCCCATTCTTGTAAATCATCATCCCATCTTTCTCGATCATCTAGTGTTGTGAGTCCGCTTTCGTTATACTCATATGTCACCTTAGAACTATTGACTAGTCCTCCATCTTCATATTTTTGTGTGATATAAGAACTTACGCTTCCATCGGAATTAAACATTCGATTTCTTAAGAAGCTAGGTGTCCATTCCATATTCTCATCTAAAACAAAATATTGATAAGAGGCATAATTGTTAGCAGAATTATAATCATAATAAATCCACTTTCTTTGTAAGTTGTCTTCAAAATCATCGTAGAGATAAGTTGAGTCCCGCTTAAGCACATTTAGAGAGCTCTTCTCTAATTTGTCTTTTCTTTGCAGCTCGGCTTCAATCGCTAAATCATAGTATTGATTATCCACATCAGATAACTGTTGTCCATTAATCTGAATTGTAATTGCGATGAACAATGATAGGAGTAGAAGTTTTTTCATTTTTCAATGTTTAATGATTAGAATGATAAGTCCAAATAGAAATAAAAGATTCCATCTTATTATGTAATAGACAGTTATTGGTTAGAAGAAGGTTGGGTCTCCTTAATATAGTACAAACAAAACACTTTGCAAGATCAGCAAAATATTCTCTGTGAAATTTACCCCTTTTTCTCAAAATGGAAAATAAGACCATTTCTGTTTGTCTACAAATCACGATAATTGATCTATTGTTATCGATACAATAAGATACTTTAAAGGTGTATTTTCTAAAATAAAAAATGGTGGTTTTTTGATCTATCACATTACAATCTTAAGTGTAATTTGAGCATAAGATATAAATAAATTTGGAGTTCTAAAAAATCGAGAAGCCATTAATAAAAATTAGCATTCAACCAGATATATAGTCTATAAGACAGTTAGAATTAATAAAATGATAATATCATAAATATCCATCGTAAGAATCTATGATTTTATTACTTTTAGTACTTAAACTCTCCGATGCACGCGTCGGGGTCATAAAAAAGATGTTTTTGCATAAAAACGCCTGATCACAAAAAAGATCCGATTTCGACCTTTAGGTAGTCAAAATTTAGGATTTTTTTACTTTCAATATTCAATTACAATAAAATCAAACCATTATGAAGCCTTACAAACAGTATCTATTACTATTACTTGTTGTTGCATGTGTATCTTGCAATCAGGAAGCTCCACCAAAAAAAATGAGCAAAGCCGAGCGAATCGCACTTATGGCTGAGATGGAAATAGAAATCACCAAAGATCCTGCAACGGGGTTGGTACCCAAAGACAAAATCTATGAAATAAAAGAGCAACTGATCAAAGAAGGTCGATTTGACGAAACTAGAGAAGGCGAAGAGTGGATATCTAGAGGACCTAATGATGTAGGCGGAAGAACTAGGGCTGTACTCGTAGACAGTAGAGACCCATCTGCCAACACACTTTTTATTGGTAGTGTAGCTGGTGGCTTATGGAAAGTAACCAATGCTGATTCCGCTCCCCTATGGGAAAAAGTGAGCGGATATACAGGTAATCCTTCTATCGGCTCTATCGTCCAAGATCCATCAAATCCGGAAGAGATATACATCGGAACTGGTGAAGGATGGTTTAATGGTGATGCATATCGAGGAGATGGAATCTATAAGTCATCCAATGGTGGTATAGATTGGGATAGACTCCCATTCACAGCTAATGGCAATTTCAATCATACTCAGAAATTACTGTTTACAGAAGAAGGTAATTTATTAGCTGCAACAAGAGAAAATGGAATACAGATGTCCGTTGATGGCGGAGACACATGGGCTGCAGTCCTTAATAATTCAAATCAGGGATTTTCTAATAGAGCCGCGGATCTAGAAATGACATCTGATGGGACTATTTTTGCAGCAATTGGAATATTCTCAACAGATGGTGTGTACAGATCTGATGATGGTGGTTTCGAATGGACATTTATGGAACTAGGCGTTGAAGACTACCAAAGAATAGAATTGGGTACATCACTCAATGATCCTAATCTTGTAATGGCCTTGATCCAAAATGATAGTACAAGAGCTGTAAATCACATACTAAGATCTACTGACAAAGGAGAAACATGGAATGGTGTTACTGTAGCTCAAACTTCAAATGGTGCTAATTTTTCTCGAAATCAAGCCTGGTATGATCTATCTATAGCAATCGATCCAAACAATAGTGATGTTGCATACATTGGAGGAATAAATGTCTATAAAACAGAAGATGGAGGAAGTACTTGGGAACAAATGTCAGAGTGGTTCCAAACTCCAGCAATACAAAATGTACATGCTGATCAGCATTCTGCACAATTTGTAAATGGTTCTTCAGATAGGATGTTGTTTAGTAATGACGGAGGGTTATATATCACACAGGATGCTACGAGTCCATTGCCAGACATTAGAGGAATCAGTGAAGGATATGTAAGCACACAGTTCTATGCTTGTGCGATACATCCTGAAGCGGGTAAGGACTTCTTCCTCGCAGGAGCACAAGATAATGGAACAAACCTACTTACTAGTCCAGGATTAGGAGGTACAATAGAAGTATTGGGTGGTGATGGAGCAATCTGTCACATCGGTCAAAACAATGGTAACTTCCAAGTAGGTGCATCACAAGGTGTAGGATTTGTAGCTTCTTTTGTTGGAGACCTCAGCTCAGGTGCCTTCTATAACCCAGGAGATACAACAACCTACTTTATAAACCCTACAGAACTTGACGACATCAATCTCGTTGTATATTCTAGTGGAAATGTTGGCCATGTATCAAGAACGTTATTAGTTGATCAAGAATCGTCTTGGATCTCGATTCCTGGGTTACAAGGACAAAGAGTTAGTGCTCTTCGTATGGATCCACATGATTCTAATATACTATATCTGGGTTCAAATAATGGCAGGATATTTAAGTTAACAAACCCAATCTCAGATAATCCCGTAATTGAGTTAATATATTCTGGTGGGGGATTCACAAGAAATATAGAAGTAGATCATATAGATCGAAATAAAATGTTGGTTACATACAGTAATTTTGGAGTAGAAAGTATTGTAACATCTAATGATAGAGGTGAGACTTGGAGATCCCTAGAAGGTAACCTTCCTGATGTACCAGTAAGATGGGGCATATTTAACCCGAGAGATAACAATAAGGTATTGGTAGCCACAGAAATTGGTATCTGGCAGGCAAATATTAATGAATTCCCTACTAATTGGGAAAATATAAGTCCTGAGATAGGTCTTGGAAGAGTCGACATGTTGAAATTTAGATCTTCTGATCTAGAAGTAGTCGCAGCAAGTTACGGTAGAGGATTATGGACAACTAGCAGTTTTGCAGAACCAGGAATCAAGTTCGAAAACGCATACTTAGCTATCAACCCGAATGGTGTAATTGATAATAACTACTGTGACCCTACAGAGAATAGATCAATACGTGTTGGTACTGCGCTTGCATATCCGAACGACGTTGATGTCACGATCACAATAGACGCATCCAGTACAGCTGTAGAAGGCTTAGATTTCGCTATTGGCAATACCAGTGCTACCTTATTAGCAGGTGAGACGAGCATAGCGATAGACCTCATCGTATTTGATAATGCAACAATAGAAGGTGACAAAAAAATCAACCTGACACTAACATCAAGCGAAGAAGTACTTGGTAATTCTATGGAAATTGATCTTATCGATAATGATTCGGAATTCAAAACTCAAGGAACAAATCAACAAACTTTTATCGGAGACGGAGATGAGTTAAACAACTCATTCTTTAATGGATCTTGGGAAGGCGTGAGAACTCAAGTTCTATACAAGAAGGAGTATCTTGCAGAATTCGGTATCGGAGGTCAAGTAATCAATAGCCTGGTATTTGATATAGAAGATAAATTGAGTGAGATCCCATTTGATGGTTTTAATATATCAATGGCACTCATAGGAAATGATACTTTGAATGATGAAGGATTCATAGAAGATGCGGATATGATCAATGTTTTCTCAGGTAGTTTTGATACTAAATCGGGAGCAAACATTGTCAACCTTGAAAGCCCATTTGTTTATGATGCGACCAGCAACTTACTCGTTGAGATTTGCTTTGACAATGATGAGACTACAGATTCTGATTTCATGTTCGGAACGACAACAGAATACATATCTACACTTAGAACTCTAAGTGACGGAGAATCAGGTTGTCCATCCGGAGGAGATCTGGAAGTTATCAATCAGGTGCCTAACATTAGATTTAGATCAGGAATTCCTGTTGCTTTATTTAATACGCTAGGGAGAGATTTCTCTTCAAACATAGAGCCTGACCTGACCGCTTACTTCTCGAGTAATGATAGTATCATGTGTGCCGTCAAAAACGAAAGCATGACCGACAATGTTTGCTTCGCAACTACTTTGGCAACAGCATCAGGAAATTTGATCGCAGAAAATAAAATGAGATGGATCGATAGAGTATATGATATGACGAGTGATTCTGACGATGATCAAACGATTACTATTTATTATTCTACGATAGGCAGTGACGGATGGAATGATGATCAGATCGAAGGACTATACCAACCAACATACGGAGCTGGCATTCCTATAGACTGGAAAGCCGTTGAATTAATCTCTATAGAAGAAAGAGATGATTACATCGCATTTACTATGCCATACCAAGGCGACGGATTCTATACTGTAGGTGAAGAATTCTATCCCCTATCAAGCAATGACATTGATCTAGACATTACATATGATGTCATTAGAATTTTTGATCTTTCAGGAAGAGTTATCTCAAATACAGATCAAATTGGTAATAACGTTCCTACCGGAATATACATCAAATCATTCTTGAAAAACGGCGCAGTCGTAAAAAGCAAGAAGTTGTTCGTAGAGTAACTGAAGTTAAAATATAGAAAAAGCATGATCAAAAGTGTTGTGCTTTTGACCAAAATCTAAAACGTCCGGCATCAAAAAAATGTCGGACGTTTCTATTTAATCACTACATATACTAACAATTACACCCTCAGTAAAACCTCACCCCTATCGCCAATGTCGCTTGGAATTCATTAGAAGTCTAAGTCATTTCTAATCTATTCACAGCCGAAACAAAGCCTTTACGCAGCAAAATCAGTATCCTACGCCCCTATTCCATCTTCCATAAAAACCTATTAAGATTCCTACATCCATCCTAAAGAAAGCCAAGTAAAAAAACCGCTCACACAATTAGCCTTCTCCTTTTCTAGTCCTCAATACTCAACGTAATTGATTTTGAATTTGAAGTTATCTTAACTTTAAATTTACTGCCTGTGCTCAACTCATGCCCAGCCGTTTGTTCAAATATTGCTAGGCAATTGCTGTGTATTTGTTTATCTAATTTATTACCATTCACTTTGATATACTTTGGTGTCAATTTAAACTTATAC
>CALKXE010000284.1 GCA_938003955.1 uncultured Saprospiraceae bacterium
ATGATTGTAAAAGGAAATATTGTTGATATACATAACAATCGAATCTATAAAGGTGAAGTAGTCATAGAAAATGGAAAAATAAAAGAACTGAGAGAGGCAAATCACGCTATTGAAAGTTTTATTCTTCCCGGTTTTGTAGATGCTCATATTCATATAGAAAGTTCAATGCTGGTGCCTTCTGAATTTGCAAAGATTGCCGTTATTCATGGAACTGTAGCTACTGTTTCTGACCCTCATGAAATTGCGAATGTACTAGGCGTAAAAGGCGTAGAATTCATGATCGAAAATGGGAAACGTGTCCCACTCAAATTTAATTTTGGAGCACCTTCTTGCGTGCCCGCAACATCGTTTGAGAGTGCTGGAGCGATCATTGATTCTAATGATATCAAGTTGATGATGGAGAATCCTGACATCAAATACCTAGCGGAGATGATGAATTACCCTGGGGTATTATTCGATGATCCCGAAGTCTTAGCGAAAATCGAACATGCTAACAACAATAACAAACCCATTGATGGACATGCTCCTGGCTTAAGAGGAGATGATGTTACCAAGTATATTTCTGCCGGTATTTCTACCGACCATGAATGTTTCACTTTCGATGAAGCGTTGGAGAAACTTCAAAAAGGAATGAAAGTAATTATCCGTGAAGGAAGTGCCGCAAAGAACTTTGAAGCTTTAATTGACCTTTTACCGGATCACTACGATAACATGATGTTTTGTTCTGACGACAAGCATCCTGACGATCTTTTACTGGGTCATATCAATCAATTATGTGAACGTGCTGTTGCGAAAGAAATCGATGTATTTAAAGTTTTACAAGCCGCTTGTATAAACCCTATTAATCATTACAATTTAGATGTAGGACTATTAAGAGAAGGAGATGATGCCGACTTCATTGTAGTAAAGGACTTAAAGGCTTTTGAGGTACTCCAAACTTACATCAATGGAGCGTTAGTCGCTGAGAAAGGACAGTCATTTGTTGAATCTGTTGATTTCGAGGTACTGAATAATTTCAACACAGATAAGAAGAAACAATCAGATTTTGAATTTCATTCCGCTGCAGATAAGATTAGAGTTATTGAAGCATTAGATGGTGAATTAGTTACCAACCAAATCGAAGTCGATTCCTTGATTATTGATGGAAATCTGGTTTCGAATACGACAACGGATGTATTAAAAATGACAGTTGTCAATCGTTATAAAAATGCCGACCCTTCGATTGCATTCATTAAAAACTTTGGACTCAAAGAGGGAGCTATCGCCAGTTCGGTTGGTCACGATTCTCATAATATCATTGCCGTCGGCGTTTCCGATGAAGCTATTTGTAAGGCTGTCAATCTTTTGATCGATAACAGAGGAGGTATCTGCGCTGTTACGCCTTCTAAAGAATTAGTAGTCTCATTGCCAGTTGCTGGGATCATGTCTGACAAATCCGCTACTGAAATTGGAAAGTTATATGCTGAGCTAGATACAATGGCCAAAGAAATGGGCAGTAAGTTGAAAGCGCCCTACATGAGTTTATCATTTATGGCACTGTTGGTCATCCCTTCATTAAAGCTTTCTGATAAAGGACTGTTCGATGGTACTTCTTTTAAATTTACTTCACTAGAAGTAAAGTAGTGGATTAAAACTAACCTTGTGCAGACATAGAAATTTAATCAGAACTAACTCAACTCTTAATAGTAGACCTTCTTATTCAACACATCAAAGTAGATCACTTTATCTGACAATTTGCTCAGGCTAATAAGTCCATGAATATTCTGTCCCAATTCTTTTGACAGCGCTGTAAAGTCTTTTGAATATGCTTTAAATGAATTCTGTGAAGGATCATCGCCTGAGTTAGTAATTATATATTCGTCGGAGATATTAGACTCTCCAGAGGCTGTTAATATATTTTTAGTTACTCCTGTCTTGACTGATTGTTCTCCTAATTCTAGGATAAGATCTAGATCCATAAAATGGCTTGATGCCCCTGTATCTATAATAAATGACCTCTTTACCCCTCCAATAAAAACCTCACCAATCGGAAGATCATCAACAACCTTATAATTTATAGAAGACATTCCATCTATTCGTCTACTGTCTATCTTCTTGTCCGAGATAATGAGTCGTTTTTCCATAAAATTGAACTCAAACGAACTAGGGTTAAATATTGCACAGCCAAGTATACCTGCAAGGTTTTTTTCTAGATAAAGCTCGAGACTCGTAAGGTCTGTTGAAAAACCTAAAAGCTCATTGGATTCAAAATCACCAAGCTTGAGTGAACTAATTTTAGTCTCGCTTCCTTCTACGATTCCTGATAATGTTTGATATGAAACATCAGATTTCGAAGAACTACTATTGATAAGAATACCATTCGAACCACTATCAAGAATATAGCTTCCTAATTCTCCATTAATCTCTGCTTCTATGATTATCAAGCCACTAATTAATTCAAAAGGAACAATAGTATTCGCAATCAGCGCATTGGACAAAAATGTCAATGTAATCATACAAACCGCCTTGTGAATAAACTTAAGCATTATCGCCTTCTATTTAGGTAACGTAAAGTTAACATTGAAGCATCAATTATGCAAGCCCAATGCGTAAAACAACAGCGAAACTAAACAACAACCACCAACAATACATTGAAAAACAGATAGATACAAATAAAAAAAACAACACACACTCCCTTAAAAACAGGTAACATTCGCTTAACATTGGGAAATCTCAACTAAATTTAATCCTAAAAAAAAGCGAGCAAAGTGGACAAAGTTGTGTCTAAATGACCACCAAGTTATCTCTAGATTAATTCGTGTTAATCAATCGTTACCATTTCTTAATATAATTAACACAGACATAAAACAGCCCAAACATTCAGCTAAAGTTGCCTCTCTACATTTGCATTGTAAATAAAATCAAACAATTCAATTTTAAAAATTAACCAAATGACATTTTCAAAAAACTTATTTACTGTTTTTATTTTCGCGCTAGCGATTGCTTTTATAGGATGTAAAGACGAAGATTTATGCGAAGGCAAACAATGCAGCGATACAGAGATACTAGATGCTTCTACATGCGAATGTAAATCTATCATTACTAATCCTTGCGAAGGTATAACATGTGAAGACGGAGAGATCCTTACTTCAGATTGCGAATGCGTAACTGCAGGATCTGGAGAAGCAGTAACGGAAACACTTGCAGGAGAGATCACAGAAGACAAGATACTATCAGCAGATAGATTTTACGCACTGACTGGTAAAACATATGTCGCAGATGGTGTAACATTAACGATCGAGCCAGGCACTATTATAAAAGGTACTGAAGGTACAGGTTCACTAGCATCAGCCTTGGTAATAGCAAGAGGAGCGACTATCAATGCATGTGGTACAGCAGGCCAGCCTATCATATTCACTTCAGAATTAGACAATATCAGCATTGGTACTAAATCAGGTTCAAACCTTGACAAAGAAGATCGAGAACTATGGGGTGGATTGATCGTATTAGGAGCAGCACCGATATCAGCAAAAGACGGTGATACTGAAACTCAGATCGAAGGAATCCCTGCCGATATTGACTACGGGAAATATGGTGGCAATGATGTAGCCGACAATTCAGGATCACTTTGCTACATCTCAATCAGACACGGTGGAGCACTTATAGGTGCAGACAATGAAATCAACGGACTAACGCTTGGTGGTGTAGGAAACGGAACATCAATCAACAATATAGAAGTAGTCGCTAACCTTGATGACGGGATTGAATTCTTCGGAGGTTCAGTAAATGTGACCAATGCACTCGTCGCTTACCAAGGAGATGACGCAATAGACATCGATATGAACTACTCAGGAACGATAGACAATGCATACATCATACATGGTGGAGATGATACGGATGAGGCATTCGAAATTGACGGACCTGAAAACGCAACTTACACAGACGGAAAATTCACAATAATGAATGCTACTGCAATAGCAGTTGATACAGAAAAAACTTCAGGCGCAGATCTAAAATCTAAAGCTCAGGGAACATTTACAAATGTATCTTGGGTAGGTTATGATAATGACAACGCAATCGCAGTCAGAGCATCATTCGACACTTCTGATTGTACTGACACCGACGACTCATACACTAATGCATTAGCTGGTGATTTGATAATCACGAATTCTGAATTAGTATCAGCTACAGCCTCAACAGTTGATATAGCAAGAGTATACATTGACGCTAAAAGCGACGATGCCTTAGAGCTACAAGCATGTCTTGACGGAACAGACTATCAAGAAGTATTAGATGGAGCTGTAATCGCAGCTAATAACACCGTAGTTGCTACACCAACTAAAGGAGCAGACATAAGTGCTTTTGCATGGACATGGGCTGCAGCAAATGGATTAACAAACTAAACAAACCTAAGTGGTTAGGTACTGTCAGAGGTACTTAACCACTTTTTATATAATAATTTATTGGCTTTCCCAATATGGGCCAAATTTCAAACTTGAACTAACGCATGAAGATTTCAACAATTTTTACACTATTATTTACCATTCTCACTACATCATTATTTGCTCAATCTGGGACACTCAAAGGAACAGTATATGATGATAGTAATGGAGACACAGTGCCATTCGCAACCGTATTCGTAAAAGAAACTGGAAGTGGAACAGATACGGACTTAGATGGAGCATATGAACTCAGCCTTGCGCCAGGAACATACAACATCGTAATATCATTCATAGGATATGCTGACTTCGAGATCAAAGACATGGTTTTCACAGCTGACAAAGTAGAAGTACTAGATATCAGAATGAAGGAGCAAGGTCAGATGCTAGAGCAGGTAGTCGTGACGGCAAAACAAATCAGAAACTCTGAAGTCGCATTGGCTACAATAAGAAGAAAATCCGTAAATCTACTAGACGGTGTTTCAGCCCAGACATTCGAAAAGAATGGTGATAGTAACGCTGCCGAAGCGCTAAAAAGAGTAACTGGCGTATCAATCGAAGGAGGAAAGCACGTCTATGTAAGAGGCCTAGGAGATAGATATACTAAGACGATCCTCAATGGCATGGACATCCCTGGTCTAGATCCAGATAAGAATGGATTCGAAATGGATTTATTACCAACCAACTTGATTGATAATATTCTTGTATACAAATCATTTACACCTGATCTTCCTGGAGATTTCACTGGCGGTCTGGTTAATATAGTGACTAAGGACTTTCCTGATACTAAGTTCACAAAGCTATCTTTGGATATTGGGTACAATCCTGACATGCATTTCAATTCTAACTTCATAGGACAAGAAAGAAGTGGAACTGACTTCTTAGGTTTTGACGATGGCACTAGAAGACAGCCAATTCCAAATGATCAAAAAATACTGAACCCTGCACTGAATGACAATATCACAAGTCGAGTAACTGGAAAATTCCAAGATAATGCAGGAGTCGTAAACAGAACCAATGACTTAAATAAGTCTATATCGTTCGCTACTGGAAATCAGATAAAGAGCGGTGATGTGAAGTACTCTTACCTTGCTTCAGCTAGCTATAAAAACAACTCTTCGTTCTACGAAAATGCACAATACAATACGTTCATATTCGATGAGCAAAATCATCCAGGAGAATACAAACTGGTAAGCGATAGAGAGATCACAGGCGGAGTTGGAGAAGAATCTGTATTGGCATCTGCATTAGTAGGCGGCGCTATCAAATTCGACAATCACAAGATAAGTTTACAGGCAATGAGATTACAAAACGGGATCTCAAAAGCGGCAAGCCAATTAGATGCTAAATCTCAATCTTCTTCTGCATTACTGAAGCGAGAAATTCTAGAATATTCTCAAAGAGAAGTAACGAACTTCAACCTAAGTGGTAAGCACTTAATGAAAGATGGTAAATACACAATTAACTGGAGTGCAGCACCGACATTCATCAATGTAGATGAGCCAGATATTAGATTTACAGCATTCGAAGTATTAGACGAGGGCCAATTCCAAATCGCGCCTGCCGTAGGAGCAGATGTGTCAAGATCTTGGAGAAACCTAAAAGAACAGAACTACTCTGGCAAGGCTGACCTTACAATAGATCTAGGAATAGACAATGAGAAGACTAACAAAATCAAAGTAGGATTCTTAGGAACACAGAAGAATAGAGATTTTGGAATACAGAATTATATCTTCAGAATTGAAAACCAATCATCACTGAATCTGAATGGCGAAGCGGCTAACATATTCAACCCTGATAACATCTGGTCTAAGGAAACAAACACTGGTACTTATGTAAAAGGTGGATTCGAGCCAGCGAACTCATTTAATGCGACTCAGCTTCTACTTGCTGGATACGTGATGAATGAGGTGGATATAACGAAAAAATTCAAGGCTATATATGGAGCAAGATTAGAAAAGGCGACAAACAGATACACTGGCCAAGATAACTCTGGAGATGAGTTTTATAACAATCAAGTAGTTCTTGACGAATTAAACCTCCTACCCTCTCTTAACTTGATATATGCAGTCCAAGACAAATCAAACATCAGAGCATCATATACTAAGACTGTAGCTAGACCTTCATTCAAAGAGAAGTCAATAGCTCAGATACAAGATAGAATATCGGGAAGAACATTTATCGGAAACATTGATCTAAAGCAAACGGACATTGACAATATCGATCTTAGATATGAGACTTTTGGAACAGGAGGACAATCATTTTCAGTAAGTGGATTTTATAAGCACTTCAAGGATCCGATCGAGCTAGAATCTTATTCTGATTTAGCGCCAAATGATTTCCAACCAAAGAATATTGCGGAAACTGCAGATCTGCTAGGATTAGAAATAGATGCATCAAAGAAGTTAGATTTCATGGGCGATCTATTCTCTTCGTTCACAGCTGGAGCTAATGTAACTGTCGTCAAATCAGAAGTAGAAAGAAGCAACTCAGCCGACCTCCCAGAAAATCAACAAATGAGACCTATGGTTGGTCAATCACCATTCATCGTCAATGGATCAATCGGATATAAGGGAATGGAAAATGGCTGGGAAGCAACTGGATCATTCAACAGGCAAGCAAAAAAATTATTGATCGCTGGATTCGGATCTAATGCTGATGTATACGATCAACCCTTCAACAGTTTAAATTTCAAAGCATCAAAAAAGTTTGGCCTTGATAATAAATTCAAATTGAGCCTAGGCATAGACAATATTCTTGGGGACAATAGAGAACAGTTGTACGAAGCATTTAGCGGAGACACAGGCATCTTCGAGGCATTTAATCCAGGTCGAACGATATCGATTGGATTCTCAACAAGC
>CALKXE010000285.1 GCA_938003955.1 uncultured Saprospiraceae bacterium
ATGCCTTTTGTATTGGCCGACGAGGGAATTGTATATACAAAAGCAGAACCTATTGAGTTCGAAGATAAATCTTATCCGGGTTACAGAATATCTTACGGTGACGGTGTAGGCGTAAGTCCTGAAGATGAATACTTCATCCACTATGATTCGGAAACGAATGAGATGGCATGGTTAGGGTATACAGTTACTTTTTTCTCTGGTGAAAAAAGTAAAAAAATATCATACATAAGATATGATGACTGGAAGAACTTCAACGGTATAAAACTACCTAACAGTCTTACATGGTTTAAGGTGGAAGAGGGTAAATTAATAGAACCTAGAAACACTAGAAATTTCGATAAGATTGTAATCTCAGAAACAGCTTTTCCTGACACTAAATTTGAAAAGACAAGTGGTGCTAAGGTTGTAGATTAGTGCTAATTAAGAATAATTGATTTAAATATCAATTGATTTGAGTATTAAAGTATTGACACAGCAATTCACAAAAACAATTTTCTTACTTTCGCTTTCTATTACTATTCATCACTAAAGCGGATCCTGTGGAGATATTAGACGGCAAGAAGTTATCAGAAGACATCAAGAATGAAATAGCTCAAGAAGTAGCTCAAATCAAAGCTGCGGGTGGCAACATCCCTCACCTTGCTGCAGTGCTTATTGGTAATAACCCTGCCAGTGAATCTTATGTGCGATCTAAAGTAAGATCATGTGATCAAGTAGGCTTCGAATCTACGTTAATCAGAAAAGATGATTCAATAACTGAAGAAGAGTTACTAGAGATTATTCATGAATTGAATACTAGTGATGATGTAGATGGATTCATCGTTCAATTGCCACTACCCAAACATATCGACGAAGTAAAAGTAACGCTTGCTATAGATCCTAAAAAGGACGTAGATGGGTTCCATCCAGTAAACTTTGGACGAATGGCACAGGGCTTACCTTGTTATCTTCCCGCTACTCCGTTTGGTATACTTCAGATGATCGAACGCTATGGTATCGAAACATCTGGGGCTCATGTTGTCGTTGTAGGAAGAAGTAATATAGTAGGAACACCGATGAGTATCCTATTGTCTAGAAAAGCAAAAACAGGAAATGCTACAGTAACTTTGACCCACAGTAGAACTAAAGATCTAGCAGCTGAAGTGAGTCGTGCTGACATCGTAATTGCTGCAATCGGAATTCCCAACTTCATATCAGCGGATATGATCAAAGAAGGAGCAGTAATCATTGATGTAGGAATCAATCGAGTGGAAGACGAAACCCGAAAAAGAGGTTATAGACTAGTTGGTGATGTGGACTTTGATGGTGTAGCTGGAAAAGCCAGTTATGTGACGCCTGTCCCAGGTGGTGTCGGACCAATGACTGTTACTTCATTACTTATGAACACACTAAAGTCTAGCAGAAAAGAGATTTACGGGTAGCTCAAGGCTACCTATCTTTAGCAGGAATATCAATCTTCTCACTGAGTAATTTCTCAAATTTCAATTTGTCAATAGGCTTATAAACTTTCTCTGTTTGTGCAGGATTATTGGTAAGATGATTCTTAGGACGAATTGGTCTCTTTTCGAATCCACCACCGCAATTAGGGCAGACATTTTTCATAATATCTTCCACGCATTCTTTGCAGAAGGTACATTCGAATGTGCATATCATTGCATCTTCACTATGCGGAGGTAGCGCTTTATCACAGTTTTCGCAGCTTGGTCTTAATTCTAGCATTGTTTGTTTATTATTATTTAGGCTCTATTTTCATGAACTGTCACTGATGAGTATTATTCACTTGACAATAACGATCGAAACCAATAATTTGATACAATTCTATATTAGCAAACTACTTTTTATCATAATTTATTTGAATCCAACTACCCTACCGTTGTTCTGCCTTGGTTTTTTCCAAATACTAATTCCATTTCTAATTCTAGTACGTCTTCTAATTCAATTTCAAAAGAAATCAGAGGATAAGGAATTACCTTTTCACCAATCTCTTCTATTATTTCAGCGCTGATCTTTAGCCAAATTTTTAATTTAACATGACATGATTTATTCCAAATAATTCCATTTTTTTCGAATGGGTGTTTAAATATTCCGTTCCAAGTTTAAAACCAAGATGAATTTCTGCAGGTTGTGCTTTTGAATCAGTTAATAGGTCCACATATTGAGATTGCATAGAAGGCTTCCAATCATGGTTTGCTTTACTTAATACTTCCTTCCTTTATCGCATAACAAGCTGCAGTATATTAATGTCTCTTGGACAATAGAGCCATCCATCTGAAGGAGTATATTCCATCCCAAAAACTTCTTAATATTCAGTAGTCCCCTATTAAAACTAATTGCTCATTCATACTATAGTATTTATAGTTGCAAACTATAAGTATAGTTACTTACCTTTGCAATAACGGTCAATAATGATAGTATACATTTATGAAAAAAATAGAGCCTAAAATACTTACGTTTAGAGGTACTGAATATCCTTGTTGTGCGAGCCTAACCATGGGAATTATCGGTGGCAAATGGAAAACAGTAATCCTTTATCATTTAATAGATAAAAAATTAAGGTATAACGAATTGAGAAAATCAATGCCGACTGTTACGGAAAGAACCTTGAGTTTACAATTAAAAGCTTTGGAAGAAGACGGTCTTGTTAAGAGAAAAGTATATACCACAAAGCCACCTTTGAAAGTAGTATATTCTCTAACAAGTTTCGGTAAGACCCTGATTCCGTTAATTAAATCAATTGCAAGTTGGGGCGACTATGTCGATGCTAATTACTCAAAGTAAATTGGCTGTAAATCAATCACGACACCCTCGGCTAGGTTTTAATAGGAAGTCATATGAAGCCTATTGATGATACTGTATGCACTCTAAATTTTCGTCTGAAAGTCAATTGAATGTATAAGTATAGATTTCTCTATTGCGTAATTATGTATTAAGCTAAGTATATGCTCTATATTGCTATTTGAGTACAGAAAAACCTTTATCCAAGTATATAATTTAACAGAAAGAATTTAGACTCAAGTACAAAACAGTATAGAATAATTAGTTTTATTACAACAAGCTAACTTTTGGTATTTCAATTTCCGTATTGGTAATATTCAACTAACATGGCCTGACGTAAACTTAGAAATAGCGATAAAAATGATGGTTTTAGCTCTAGTTCTAAAGTCTTGGTTGCTCCAAATAAAAAGAAACAATTATGACAATTAATTTTAGAATAAAGAAATGGACGGTTTTGATACTTCTATTTTTATACAATTTAAACTTACAAGGACAGGAAATTTCAATCTACTCTAAAGTAGAAATCATTAGTACAAATCCCAATCTCGTCCAATCACTAAATGAAAATGGTTTTGCAATCGACCACTTTCAAGTGACAGATCAAAGTATTATTGTGCCCATCAAAAACACCTTAGTAGAAAAACTAATTGATTTAAACATTCCTTATAAAGTCTTAGTAAATGATTTAGCTGCGGACTATGAAAAGAGGAAGGACCAATTGCAAATAGACAATAGAAACTCATCTATAGAATTTGACAATTTTGATCTTGGTTCTATGGGCGACTATCATACTTTTGATGAAATGGTAACCAGTATAAACCTAATGAAAACACTCTTTCCTGATAAAGTGAAATTAATGGAAATAGGACAAACATATGAAGGAAGAACCATTCATGCAATTAAGATTTCTGATAATGTAGAAGTGGATGAATCCGACAGTGAAGGCGTTGCATATTTTGATGCTTTGACACATGCAAGAGAGCCAAATGGGATGTTTTGTACACTATACTTTATGTGGTACTTGTTAGAAAATCATGAGACTAACAATGAAATGATGTATCTCATGAATAATAGAGAACTGTACTTTGTCCCCGTTGTAAATCCCGATGGCTACGTTTATAATCAAACAACTAACCCAAACGGCGGAGGGTTCTGGCGTAAAAACCGCGCAGCTAATACAGGGTCAAGTTGCATAGGAACTGATCTAAATAGAAACTACGGTGTCCTTTGGGGTCAAGCAGCGGGGACTAATCCATGTGCCGATGATTATCGAGGTGCGAGTGCTTTTTCAGAACTTGAATCCCAAGCAGTCCGAGGTCTAGTAGATAAAATTGTGCCGAAGACCGCTCTATCTAATCACGCTTTCAGTGATTTAATTATAACAGCAAAAGCTGGAACAAGTCTCATTGGTGATAATATTCATAGAGAGTATGGAGGGGAATTATGCCCACACGATTACGACGGATATGGACAAGTAGGAGATATTCTTGGCGCTAGTGGAACTGGTGCAACCATTGAGTACATTGCAGGAACCCATGAGTGTGTAGCTTATACTCCAGAAATAGGAACTTTCTTCTGGGAATCTTCTGCAAACTTAATTTGGCAAAACGCAGAGACCTTATTTCCAATTTACAAATTCTTGGCATATACAGCGGGAGAATATAGTTCTTTTCATGATTTTCAATTAATAAAACCAGAACCAATCGTAAATGGTTTTTCAAACAGCATAGAAGTACGTCTTTTTAATAAAGGGCAAAGCTTTACGGCAAATGATGTAAGCGCTGTTATTAGCTGTGATCATCCAGCTATTGAACTTACAAATAACACTTCCAATTATGCCAATATAGCATCAAGAGCATTTGAGACTAACTCAGCAACACCATTTGACTTCAACATTATTGATGAATTGATGCCTAATGAAGCTATTGAATTTAAACTTGATGTTTTTCAAAATGGTGGTTTTGCTTACCGAGATAGCTTTTTCATTTATGCTGGAGACTTCAACACCCTATTCTCAGAAAATGCTGAATCAAGCCTTGACAACTGGGATACAAACTCATGGCAAATAACGGATGTCGAATCTTATGAAGGGCAATTTTGTATCAGTGATAGTCCAGAGTCCAACTATTCTGGAAACGCCAATAAAAGTATTGAGATGAATATATCTTTAGATCTAAGTCTTACTCAAAATCCTTATTTATTGTTTGACGCAAGGTGGTCTTTACAACCCAATAGTGACTTTGTCCGAGTTAAAATATCAACAAATGAAGGGAATTCGTGGAGTAATATTTCGGGAGCCTCTTATACTGGCTCAGTTTACTGGCAGCAACAAAAAATTGATTTATCAAATTATGCGAATGAAGACAATGTACGTATTGGCTTTTTTCTAACCTCTGATTTTATGCGTCAAAGTGATGGATTTTATTTTGACAACTTAAGCATTGTTGATGTATTAGATCCCAATATTACCTCTTTAAATGATTTGGAGGAAACAAGTGATTTGGAATTCAAACTTTATCCGAATCCTGTTGATAATTATGTTTATATAGAATTCACAGATAGCGAATTTAGTAACTATGACATTGAATGTTTGGATGTAAACAGTAGGCTTATCTTTCGCAAATCTGAAATTAATAGTCGGTTGAAACGAATTGATACATCTGAGCTTTTACCCGGTATTTATTATATTCAGATAATCAAAGATTCTAAACGAACCTCTCTTGAGTTTATTAAAAATTAATTTGAAGAAAATTACTCAATCCGTTCCTCTAAAATGAAATAAACTAATAAATATAACCTGTAACTATAGACTGTGTCTCTGCTTCCTTCGAAGTAAAGACACAGTCTTTATATAATAATGCTTAAATTCATTAAAGTCGGCTTTACTCAAAAACTGTAAAGGCTTAAGGATACGATTTTCGGAATGCAGAAGCTTTCCTTTTTCTCCACCAATTAGGATATCATTTTTTGTCCATCAAAATTTCCTATATTTTGAAATAGCTATGTTTGTTAATTTGTCATTACCAATTAAACAATTCATGATGTCTATTATTAGGGGTATAATTTACAATTGTTTTAAACATTTTCAATTTACTTCTAGGAGCTATAAATTCAGAATGAGAATTTCCTTTTATTGACATAGTGAATTTATATACGTCTTGATATTCGGTTTTCGTTATTGATGCTATATTTCCAACACCGTCGGAATTTAGGATTAACGAAAGATTTCCATTTACATTTATCAATTCGTCAAATTTCCAAATTGTCGGTTCATGAACTCCAAAGCATAATAGATATTTATCAGAAATTTCATATCTATTATCAAATCCATCACTTCTTTCGTATCTGTAGAATTCATCATTGATATTTCTAATTCGAAACCATTTTGAAGAGTTTTCAAATTCTTTAAAGTAATCTATTGATCTAGTTTTCAACACTTCTTTATCCGTCCAATCGTTTAGTTGAACTAAATTCCAATTTTCAATTTGTTTCGCTTCATAGGAATTATAGGTTGTATCAATGAAAGCAATTGCTTTGCTTGAATCTATACTCGTAGGGTTGATTATTTTTAGCAATTCAAATTTGGAATAAGTTATATGATTAGATACGAATTCGTTATTCTCTTCTTCTTCCTTTTCCAATGATTTGGATTGAATCTTATTTTGATTAGAGTTACATCCCAACACGACCAGAAGTGAAAAATTTAGTAATATTCTATTTAGATTTATTTTCATTTATTTGAATTATAGTTAACCGCTCAGTGGTATATCGCGGTATGAGAAACGAACACTGACATTCATGTTCACATGTTATGCATCGTCTATTTATATCTTACTTTATTAACGATTGTTACTTTTTTTGACAACAAACTCAAAATGAATTTAAGTCACAGCGCTCATATTATAGACTAAAATTTCATCTTCTATAATCAAATAGTTACCTGCATTTTGCTTAATTTCAAAATACAAATCAGGGTTATAATCTGTATCATATAATGGTCTAGCTAGATACCATAAAAGTCTCTTAGAGTATTGCCCTAAACCTGTATATGCCTCAAAGATTAATCTGCCATACTTTTCACCTCTAAACGTTGTCCTTTCGCTCATATAATCAGTTAAGTGCTCAGTAACCTCAAGGCCTAATGACAGTTCTTTTGAGAGTTTATAAAAAGTTGCTTTATCAATAAATTTAAATTTCAAGTCACCAAGCAAAGCATCCAAAATTGGTTCTTGCATTTTTTTGAGTATTCGAGCACTTTCATAAAGGTCTAATTTTATAAGCTCTACTAATTTTTCATTCGAGGATGAGACCTTAGTTAAGTCTGCTAGATTAAAGGTGTTTTGATATGTCCAGTATATTTTCTTGAGCTCGTCGCCTTCACTAAAACTACTAAAAATCTCATCTATATCTTCATTACTAAAAACATCAGACTGAAAAACATACAAGAAATGGTCATCACCAAATTCTTTTTCGTTAGATATCATTTGTCTCCAATCTTCAAGCATAGTTGCCGTTTTCATGCATTAATGGTTCATTTAAACTTACTAAATCATGCCTAATATTGAACATACCGGACGGCCGAGCGAGGAGGGCATGGTCGTGCAATATTGATTTTAGGCTTTTATTTTGCTATTCAAATTTATATATTTTGTTTTTACAATTTAGTTAACAGCTTTGTGAAGCTCCCTCATTCCAAAATCCATTGCCTTTATTATCTCATTTGTACTCATTTTTGACTGCATTTCTTTTTGAATACGTTGTCTTTCATTTTGTGTTATATATTTCTTCAAATTATCGCCAACTACAATTTGTGACTGTCTTAATTCTGTATTTATAAGTATCGATATGTAATCCTTTGGATCAATTCGCAATCCTGATTTATGCAGTTCTAAAAGATCCAATTTGTTTAAATCCTCATCCGTTATCGCTAAACTCATTGAATAAATTGGAAGTTTATATTTTCCCAATAATTTTATAATTATTAAACTATAATCTTGATTATACCCAATTATTTTAATTCCAATATAAGACTTGAGACGATAGATTAAGTAAAGAAGGCTCATTTTCTTCTTCGCTTTTAAAACCATAAATTTCAATTTCCACTTATTCATTTTTTCAAGGAATTAATAATATTTCATTTACCGCTTTGCTAAACTTATCGGATCTGAGGTGTGTGTGTGTGTGTGTGTGTGTGTGTGTGTGTGAAGAGTAAAGAAGGAGCTCTTACAATATCACCACTTGTAATCTCCTAGGTTTAATTTACGTTTTAAATACATCGATGAATTCTCCACTAATTGCTTTGTATTCATATTTCTTACTTAAATATCTGAATATTGATTTCATGTGCCCGGCTCCATAAACTATTGAAATCCGTTTACTTTTTGTCCGATTCTGATCTATAGTTTTGTCAATTTGATTAAAGATGATTTCATTTCTTTCATAGTGAAAGTACTTTTTTAATCTTTCTTTCTTGTCAAACATTGGACCTTCACTCATTTCAATATCTTCGTTTGACTTCATAAAGTATTTTACATACTTTATTCTTGTTAATGTTCTATCTTGAAAATACATATAAATTGGGAAAAACAAATTGGTTTTAATTCTATCGATAAGAGGTAGTTTATTCCATTTTTCTTTCGCCGTTACTGGATCGAAATCTGCATGAACTAATTTATCTTTGAATTGCTTCAAGTTGAAATTTGCTTGAGTAACTAATCCTAATCTCTTCGCTAATATTTTTCTATTTTCAATTCTTAGTCGATTATTCGTCATCTTTAATCCTTCATAGAGAATTATGTCAGAATCGATTAATTTATTTTCCACATCTTTATAATATTCCTTTTCTCCTATATGAGCCATTGGAATCAATCTAATTTTGATATTTCTTTCTACCGAGCTTGTAAGATCATAAAGAGTGACTCTTAAGCCGAAATGTGTAGATTCATAAAAGTTCATATTTTTTATTTTCTTGTAGCCAACGAGCAATTATATGTGGTGGCTCTGCGAGGGACTAACAGACATGCAATGATCATATATTGCTAACTTCTGATTTCATCAATTCACGTAATTAAAACTTCTTTCTTTTCTATACATTCCATTCTAATTTAATCGGATTAATAAGTTAATTAACGACAATGTCATTGAAGTATATTTAGTTAAGTACTTTATTCCTATTTAAGACATACACTACATTCTTTCCAATCTGATAATCACAAGCATGTCTTAGAATTTCAAAATGTAAATCTGGATTAAAATCCGCATTATAAAGTGGCTTAGCTAGATACCATGCAACATATTTAAAGTAATTCCCTATGCCTAAGAAAGCCCTATAAATGTGGTGGACTTTTATGCCCTGTCTTATGAATTTATCGCTTAAGTAATATTCAATTTCCGAAAGAACGTCAACATTTAATAATGAATCTAGAAGCAGGTGATTAAATTCATCTTCATCAATAAACTTAAATTTCAAGTCGGCTATCAGAGGATCCAAATATGATAACCCAAGGTTTTTCAATACTTTATTTTTTTCCTCTAAGTCAAATTTTACCAGTTCTAATAATCTCTCATCTGAAATTGTAACCTTACTCAAATCCCTTAAATGATAATTCTCCTTGAAAGTCCAGTATCTTTTTTTTAGTTTATCTGTATTATTTAACGAACTAAAGATTTCATCAATTACCCCCTCTGAATAGTCTTCACCTAGAAAATGAAGAAAATGGTCATCACCAAATTCTTTTTCGTTAGATATCATTTGTCTCCAATCTTCAAGCATAGTTGTCGTTTTTATGCATTAATGGTTCATTTAAATTTACTAAATCATGCCTAATATTGAACATGCCGGACGACCGAGCGAGGAAGGCATGGTCGTAGTGTTCGTAACCGTTTACTCTTTTTTCAGGTTTGAGATTGAAAGTTCTTCCTTAATCAAATCTAAAGCCTCAAATTCAAATTTATCTAGTGGCAAGGAAAATTTAATTTCTGGGATTATTGTTTCAAATTTAATATGGCCATCTTCAATATAGCTATTTTTTACATTATTCCAACTCGATGAATACGAAAAAAACTCATTTTGATAGTCAAATTTAGCTATAGTAATTATACACTTTGTGTGAATTAAATCTCTGTTTTTAAAAACTTGACTTAATTGAAATTTCAATCGTTTATATGTTCGAATAATCGGAATAATAAATGGATAAATTATTAATCCCATAAATGGTAAAGTAAGAACATAAATTGATAGATTATTCTTTACTTCAAATTTCAAAGCTAACAGTACTGCCGCCGCTAAAATAAAAGCAAAAAATAGAAAACCTATCAAGGCAACTAGCCAGGTATAAATAGGATTAAACCTAAAAATTGCATTGCCATCGTTTTCTTGAAATCTCTTCCAAAAATTAATTTTTCAGCTTCTTCCTTGGTTCTGGAAAACTCAATAATATGATTTGATCGCATTTTAGGTTCTATAATTTATGTAAGTGCATATAAATGTGCCGGCTGTCACTTTTGTGAAATTAAGAATCTTTCATATCAATTCATTGTCTACCTATATTCAGTAAAACTGAAAAAAGTCTATTTTACAGTCAAATAAACTTTTTTTCATTTTATGGAGGAACAAAATTCAATTCAAGAGAAAACCCATATTTGCTCAAATTGTCATTCTCCATTGATTAGCAAGGCAGACTTTTGCCACATGTGTGGTCAAAAAAACATCGATGTCAGGCTGACCGTTAAAGAACTCTTTTCTCAATTCTTTGATAATGTTTTCAATTTAGATTCCAAAATATTTCGAACACTCGGCGCAGTATTAATTCCCGGTAAACTTACCAATGCGTTTTTGAGTGGACAACGCCAGAAGTACTACCACCCTATTCGCTTATTTCTAGTATTGATAGTCATTTGTTTGGCTGGATTGAGTTATCAAAGTGATGTTCCTATGCCGACTAGCCTTAAGAAAGATCGAATCGATAAGTTAAAAGAGCGAAAACGATTGATGGGTGTTTTAGATGACGGAATAAATTCTATTTCGGAAGAGTCAGATCAACCTTCAGTTCATGAAACATTGGATACTTTGTCCAATATCTTTTATAGAAATTCAGGAAAACGAGTTGATAGTATCAATATTAATCAGGCCGTTAGAATTGCAAATGACTATGATAATTTTTGCATTGCAATAGAGGACTTCGGAAAATATTCATCAGAGGAAATAATAGATGTTTATGAAGTAAAAGGATTTTATAGACGTCTGATGATTCAGCAAAAAATAAAGATGATAGAGGAAGGCACTAACTTCATTCCTTTCGTTATGGGAAAAGTAACCTGGGTGATCTTTATTGTTTTGCTATTACTTAGTCTAATTTTCAAACTGTTTTATTTTAAAAGCGATTTTTTGTACTTGGAACATCTGATTTTTGGCATTCACCTCAATTCTTTCTTTTTCATCATTATGTCCATTCTTATCTTGTTTCCCGATGATCAAATGCAAAGAATATTGCCGTGGGTATTAATTATAATAGCAATTTATTTTTTCATCGCATTGAAGCGAGTTTATAAACAGTCCTATTTAATAACAAGCCTTAAGTTTGTACCTATCTTAATTTGCTATTTATTATCTTTCCTTTTTGGGTTTATTCTAACTATCATTGGTAGCTTCTTGATTTATTAAGAAGAAAATATTAACGTAATAGTAAAAGGGAATTTCATTCAAACTCGAAAGCGCTTATTGAAAAATGTAAGCTCGTATTTCAATCTGAAATAATGATTCGTCTAGTTTGATATACCTGTTCTCCTATCAGAACCACAATATATGAACCGCTAGAAATTGAAGAAATATTAAGATTCACTTCTAATTCTGAATCCCGAATGTTCCTATCCATAATTCTTTGACCATCCATACCGTAGATTATTATCGAATTAACTTGATTCATATTTCTTACATGCAATATATCTTTACTCGGATTGGGATAAATTCGTGCTTCATTTGCAAATCCATTTTCATCAACAGATACTGTCTCACTTCCGTAAAATTCTATTTCTCCAACAGCACTCCAAACACTTTTTCGGTTATCACCATCACTATTAAACCTTCCATACCCAATTAACTTTATATATCGCGCCTTTGCTGCATTGGATTCATATTGATTAAAATCTGTCGTGTTGGTTGCCGTTAATATCAGATCCCCTGAAACTGGATTTATCATAGAAAAATCTAAAACCTCTGTTCCTGAGGTCGACACCCAGATTTGAAATCCAAAAGCGTCTGACTTATTCGTCGTACTAAATTGTATTAAGTCGAGCGTATGGTTACTACCTAAATCATAAATCACATACTCTCCATCACCTTTATAATCCCCCGCTACTATCGCATCATCATCGGCAGCCCAAACGGACTCATTGTCCTTATCTAACGTGTTTGTCGCATAATTGAATTTATCAACTCCATCTACTTCTTCTTTGGAGAAAGAATGTACTGTCACCTTATCGCCAGGCAATCCGGCACCTATATTAATAAGGTCATACAAGTCTGTCAAATCCGCACCTTCTTGCACAACGGATATCGTTCTCACAATATCATTACCTCCAGCATCTTGTGTAAATGTTACCGCACCAACTCTACTACTTGTTTCTGTGTTTTCAGTAACCATCACCGAAACGATTGCATTGCCAGTCCCCGAATTCATATCAATAGTTATCCAAGCATCACTCGCAGCTGCAGTCCAACTTACATTAGCATTAACAGAAACATCGTTGTTGGAAGCCGCTGCAGTAAACGTTGGAAAACTGCTTACGGTCAGCTGATCGCCTACGACAATAGTACAATCTCCATCAATTACACTACCACCCAAATTATCCAAGAAACAAGCTCCTATCCCATAGCCAACCATCTCATCAGTTGTCGGTGTATAAGAGCCCATATCAGCGCCTTTACCTATAGACCCTATACCCGAGAAAGTGAAAATTTCTCCATCCTCAGTAGTCGTAATTCCAGTCTCCAAAGAAAATCCTGCGTTCATTTCGCCCAAAATAGTTCCAGTATATACATTTCCAGTATAAGTCAATGCATTCCCAAGATCGGCATAAGAAGTAGGTGTATCACCCGAGATAAGATCTGAAATATTAGGATCCCCAGCCGCAAAATAAACTAGGTTATCCGAAACTGTTCCCGTCGGGTCTGTTGATCCTTTATCTGTGTTATAAAATAAAGGAGCATTGGTATTTACAATCGAATTATTAGAAAGATTAATATTTTCAGATTTTTGATATCCGTTAGAAACACTTGAAGACGAACAAGCAACTGCTGCGTTATCTCCGCCTCCTAAAAACGTTACACCATTATTCCATTTAGCTTGACTGGCAACAGTAATACAATCTTGAATATAATTATTGGTAATAGTATGGTCACTGTCAGTAATTCTAATGCCTCCAGTCCCATCTACATCTTCCCCTAAAAAGTAATTTCCGTCAACTGTAGCATTAGACCCATGACGCAGCACTAAAGATCCACGGCACCTTCTAAATGTGTTGTTGGTATATATATTGCCTTTACTTTTATTGGTGATTATTTCATTCTCTCCATCAGCTTCAACAAAATAGTTGTTACTAACTGTCGCATTACTATTTACATTTTGATATTCGCTCGTACCTATTCGTATCGTTTCACTATCGCCGGAATTGCTTAAATCATCATCAACCTTTGCATATTTATAGAAATAATTATTGCTTATCGTATGGCCAACCGTTGCACAAGGATCATCCTCAGCATTGTACTCATATTCCGCTAAAACTAAGGCGCCTGCACTTTCCTTATTCATAAATGAACAGTTAATGACAGTGTTGTAGGTTCCGTACAATACAATCCATCTGTGCTTAGTAATCGAATTATTCTCTATATCATCCATTATATCATCTGGATGTATTGCTAATCCATCAATAGCACAATTTTGAATCGTACTATAATTAGCATAGTCAGTCCCATTTCTAAATTGAATAAAATTACTTGCTCCAAAACCACCTTTCCAGTGAAAACCATCAACAACAACATAATCTCCACCAATATTCATTTGTAAACCACCGGTAAACTTAACTCCACCAGGACTTTCCGCTCTAAAGATTATTGGATTATCTACCGTTCCATTTCCAACAAAGTCTATACGCTCATCTGTATCGTAAATACCATTCGCTAAGATAATGACATCTCCAGCTACATAGGACTGATCCTCCAGTGACTCTGGGTCAGAGATGCTATATGTTGTTTGAGAAAACATAGGGGCAGAAAACAGGACTAAAATAAATGTGGCAATAAACATTGGAATCCTTAAAGAGTAGAAATTTTTCATACAGCCAAAATTATGATTGGTGAAAATAAGCATAAGCTTACCGCTAATATGGGTAGGTCTATGTGATTACCCGCAGATAAAGATAAGATGATTATTTTATAATAATTGAAAAGGTTGGCTCAATAAATATCAGTTAATCTTCTACAGATAATGGCAATTTGTCTCCATATGAAGCTCTTCAAAAAATCAAACATCTTCTTCCTTTTATCTAAATCAGAAATAGGTAACTCACCTTACTTTTCTATATAGATATGCGATAACACCTAATGATTATCAGATTGGCTTTCTTTAAAGCATTCGGCTTGGGTAAATAATTAGCTGTATGAAATTGAACTCTAAATTATCAAATGACACTTTTGTGTTTGGTTCGACGTCCAAGAAAAGATTAGGATACCATCTCAAATTTGTTCTTAAAGTCCAAGACTGTATTCTGTTTGGTCGAATATCCCATCCAAAAGTTAGACCATACCCTATCTTATTATCTTCGATATCAATAACATTTGAACCTTCAAAATTTTCAATAAATGAAAGGTTTTCAAAACTAATTGCTGGACCAACAAAGGGCACAAACCCATGATAGTCAAACAAAATTTTGGTAGCCTCAAACAACAATGATTTCCTATTTAATTGTTGTAAAGTACCGTAAGCATCAGCTGATGTGCCATATCCTCTATATCCTATTGCAAGGTTAACATCTGCTTTATGAAGGTAATAACCCAACGTAAAATCTGGTATTATGGATGTACTGTATTTACCTATATATGATCTTTCTATTCTGTTATATTCGCTTTGTTTCAGCCAAAATGCAGAGGAAATACCTGCACCTAAATAAAACCCGTTCAACCTTCCTTTATCGGCCAATATATCAGTAATTTCTTTTGTCCTTCCCGATTCCCAACTCTTTTCAGCACCCAAAGTGGTTTCTAATATATACCGATAGGATAAAGTTGCATAAAGAGGAGGTGTCTTGATCGTTGATATCTGGTTTCTTGATATGTAGTAATCTTGTTTATTATTATAATTCCACGCCAATCCTAACTCTAGTAAATGGTTCTTTGAGTTGAATGTTATTCCTGTGAGTAAAGGGAAACTTGTATTATTTAATTCCGGACCACTCGCAAAACCAAAATTATTGTTTTTTTGTTCAAAGTAAAATGGGGCAAATGAAGCACCAATGAATGGTCGAATTTTATTGTTCTCTATCCGCAAGGGGTAATATTTAAATACGGTTTCAACTCCTCGAAAGGCATTAATTTCTTGGTTGTCTTTTTTTAAGGTATGAATATATAGAGGGATAGCTATATAAAAATCAGCGTGCCCCCAAAAGTGTGTTCCTCCAATCAGAAACCGAGGCGTGTAGGTATTGCCTAAATTTAAGGATTGTACATTTCCTTGTTCATCAAAATAGTTAGTAGAACCTCCAAAACTGGATTGAAAATCAAGCCCAAGATTCATTTGGGCAAATCGGTGTCTAGTCTGCTTTTCTTTATAGACTTGAGCATATCCTATTTGGACAACAACCACCAATCCTAATATTAATAGTAAATTTCTCATGGTTATCTTTTGGTTCCCGCTTACTTTTATAAAATACAGAGACTCCCAGTGGGGAAACTCCTTGTAATATTATCGATAGCTCAATTCATTCTTTAAAAATCCTATAATAACTCAAATGAAACTTGCACCGTGGCAACAATTTCTATTTCACCGATTTCAAACGATGATTGTTTACTTTGAGCATTTGATGCAGAATGCGAAGAATACGCTGAGTTATTTTGATTAGAAATTTTCGTTTCTATTAGTTTAGCCTTTCCTATTTTTTGCCCTAATGCACTTGCCATTCTTTCTGCACTAATTCTTGCTTTTTTCAAGGCCTTTATTCTAGCTTCTTTCAGCGTTGATTCATAAGAACTACTTTTAAAATCTGGACCTATTACTTGATCAATGTCCATGGTTAGTAATGAATCAATTATTTCATCATATGCATCTATGTTTTTCAAGCACACATATATATTTTGATGAGCAATGAATCCGTCATATTCTTTAGGATTCCTATTTCTTACATAATTCCTTGAAATTCGCATTCTTTTAGTCTGAACATATTGCTTTGGAATATTTTTTTCATTCAAATATTTAAAAACAGATTCAGCAATATCTCTATTTTTTTCACGAGCCGCGTCAATTTCCTTTGCGTAAGATTGTATAACCAAACTGAAATGAATTTCATCAACTTTAGCATATGAAACTTCACTTTCATTTACAGTAATCAATGGCAAGTCAATCGACTGACCACTTGTTCTAAATATTCCAGCAATTACGATACATATGATGATGAGTTTCTCTTTCATTTCTTTCAATTTTGGTGACTTAATAGCTAAAGTTAAGACTTAATATTATTTATTTTCAATTAATTAGCGGTTAGAATTTTGATTGTCATATTCGCTAATCTATAATGATATGTCGTCATCTTTAACGTTGGAGGATCGGTAGCTTACCCATACTGCTATGTATTTTATACTATATTTCAATCCACACATGTCATTGTGTGATATGTGTTGACCAACCAACTGTATTCTGATCTTGATCGTCTGATTCTCTCACCTTTCTTAAGCTATCATACTATGAGGTCTCTTGTCCGAATGATCAAAATATTCTAATTGGTATTTATTGACTAAAATTCTTGCTAATATTCTTGATCGCGTAATAGGCCCCGTAAGCCGGTAATCCAGCCAATAACAATGGAATAGCCATTTCAATCTTCAATACATAACTACGGCCATCTAAATATGTCCTCATAGAAAACCCTATAATTAGAAAAAACACGGCAAACCCGATTATACCCGCAACTGGAGAATTACTATCCAATAAATATCCTATAGCACAAGATCCCAAAAGTATAAAGGCCACTGAAAGAGATGATCCCGAACCAACAAATGATATCATAAAACAGATAAAACCAATTGTATTTGATAATGCCGTATAAGATTTAGAAATTATTCGAAGAGAGTCGAGACAAAAGACGCAGATGTAGCCTTAGCTACAGCGAGTACTTTTAACGATGGATATCATCGAATAAAGCTAAATATATGCGGCGATCGTTCATCTGGTACAAGAGATGGCTTACGAAGTAAACACTCGATCTATAAGAAACAGTGAATTATGAATTCAAATGGTATTAATTGGATCAAAGGACAAAAAGAAGACTTATGCCAAGGAAAATAAGAATGGGAATGGTTGGTGGTGGCCGAGGGGCTTTTATCGGTGCAGTACACAGAATGGCTGCTGCCATTGACGGACAGATCGAGCTAGTTTGTGGAGCATTCAGTAGTAATCCAGAGAAATCAAGGTTATCAGGTGAAGATTTTTACCTTGACCCGAGCCGAGTATATGGCAGTTATTCAGAAATGATCGAAAAAGAAAAAGCACTTCCCGTAGATCAAAGAATGGATTTCGTAAGTATAGTGACGCCAAATCACATGCACTACGGACCTGCTAAAATGGCACTAGACAATGGCTTCCATGTAGTAAGTGACAAACCACTCTGTTTCGATATGGAAGAGGCGCTAGAACTAGAAAAAACAGTAAACGAAACGGGTCTCATATTCGCACTGACACATAACTATACGGGCTATCCGATGGTGAAGCAAGCCAAGCAAATGATCAAGCACGGAGAGTTTGGTAAGATAAGAAAAGTGGTCGTAGAATACCCGCAAGGATGGCTTTCTACCTTACTAGAAAGTAGTGATCAAAAACAAGCAGCTTGGCGTACAGATCCAAAAAAATCGGGAAAAGCAGGAGCAATGGGAGACATCGGCACTCATGCAGAGAACCTTGCCGAATATATCACAGGACTAAAAATCACCCAACTCTGTGCTGACATCAGCATTGTAGTAGAAGGTCGTCAGTTAGATGATGATGGGAATGTACTTTTAAGATTTGACAATGGTGCTAGAGGAATACTCCACGCAAGTCAGATCAGTGCAGGAGAAGAAAATGACCTCAACATAAGAGTCTATGGAGAGAAGGGGGGATTGGCTTGGAGTCAAATGGAACCTAACACACTTAAAGTTAAATGGCTCGATAAACCAACAGAACTAAGAAGAACAGGAGTCGGACCGCTATATCCAGAATCAGAAGCACATACTAGAATTCCTGCAGGTCATCCAGAAGGATACCTCGAGGCCTTCGGAAATATATATAGGAATGTGGCAAAATGTATCCAAGCAAGAGTCGATGGAGTAGATGTTGATCCTATTTATACTGATTTTCCGACGGTAGAAGATGGAGTAAGAGGCATGAAATTTATTGATAAGGTGATCGAAAGTGGAGATACAGAGGAAGTAAAGTGGGTATCGATGTGATTTTAACCTCTTTTTTGGAACTTTAGTTGATTATTTCTTATTTTAGTACTTAAATAAGACACTATGCAGGTACTTAATTATACAACTCTTAGGAACAATCTTAAAACCGTTTTGGATTCCGTCTCTAAGGATCAAGACACAGTAATCGTAAATAGAGGAGAAAGTAATGTTGTTATTGTTTCCCTTGAGGAATATAATAGCTGGAAAGAAACGGAGTACTTATTTACCTCCAAAGCAAATAGGGATAGATTACTGAAATCAATAGATGAAGTAGAAAAAGGGAATATTGTCCATCACGCTCTAATCGAAGACTAATACATGAATTTAAGTTGGAGTTTAGACGGATGGAGCGATTATTTGTATTGGCAAAAAGAGGATAAAAAAACACTTAAAAGGATAAATCTCTTAATAAAAGATACTCTAAGGAACCCAACTGAAGGGATCGGAAAACCTGAAAAATTGAGGCATAATATTAAGGGGTATTATTCTAGAAGGATAACTGATGAACATCGTTTAGTTTATAGATTGACACAGTCAGGGGTAACTGTTATTTCCTGTAGATACCATTACTCAAAATAGAAGATTAACAAACATTAAAATGAAAACAATAAAAGGACCAGCAATATTTTTAGCTCAATTTATGGGCGATGAAGCACCGTTCAATAGTTTAGAGAGTATTTGTCAATGGGCAGCGGATTTAGGGTATAAGGGCGTCCAAATTCCAACTTGGGAGTCGAGATTGATAGATCTCAAAACGGCTGCTGAAAGTAAAACATATTGTGACGAGCTAAAAGGCAAGATTGGTGAGTACGGTCTTGAAATCACAGAACTAAGTACACATCTTCAAGGTCAATTAGTTGCCGTGAACCCTGCTTATGACACCATGTTTGATGGATTTGCACCAGATGAGTTGAAAGGCAAACCAGCTGAACGTACCGAGTGGGCAAAGCAACAAGTACGTTATGCTGGGTCGGCTAGTCAGCACCTTGGACTTACAGCACATGCGACATTCAGTGGTGCATTACTCTGGCAGACGATGTATCCATGGCCACAAAGACCAAATGGATTGGTAGAAAGAGGATTCAAAGAATTAGCAGATCGCTGGTTGCCTATACTGAACCACTTTGATGAATGTGGTGTGGATGTTTGTTACGAAGTACACCCAGGGGAGGATTTACACGATGGTATTAGTTATGAGATGTTTCTTAAGGAGGTAAATAATCATAGTCGTGCATGTCTGCTTTATGATCCGAGTCACTTAATACTGCAGCAGTTAGATTATCTAGCATTTATTGATATTTATCACGAGCGTATCAAGGCATTCCATGTGAAGGACGCAGAGTTCAACCCAACAGGTAGACAAGGTGTATATGGAGGATATCAAGGATGGGCAGACCGCGCTGGAAGATTTAGAAGTCTTGGAGATGGTCAAGTTGATTTTGGAAGTATATTCACGAAATTATCGAAACATGGATTTGATGGATGGGCAGTGATGGAGTGGGAATGCTGTATCAAGTCTCCAGAACAAGGAGCAAAAGAAGGTGCGCCTTTTATCCAAAGCCATATCATAGATGTGACAGAAAAGGCATTTGATGATTTTGCAGGGACAGAAGTGGACAATGATTATTTAGATAAATTATTAGGACTCTAACTAACTATTCTATTTTCCAGGATACAAAACGAGAACCAATTGCGTCAATATAACATTAGTCATACTGATGAGGTTTAAGAACTCATTCATCACAAAATAGCATATGAATATATTTTTTGCAATTCTTTTATTTTTTATGAATTCATCGCCAATAATTGACGTGCACGAATTTCACTTGAGTAAGAGTACCATTAATTATAATACTGAGGATAAGTCTCTTCAGATCACTATGAATATGTTTATAGATGATCTTGAGTTAGCGTTGCAACCAACAGCAGGAGATTCCCTTAGAATTTGCACTCGCAAAGAAAAAGAAAGTGCTGAAAAGAGTATTCACACATATATTTTAGAGCATTTTGTTATTGAAATAAATGGCCAAAGAGTCACTCCAACCTTTCTAGGTAAAGAACCATCTGATGATCTAGCGGCCGTTTGGTGTTATTTGGAAGTACAAGGCCTGCCAGAGTTTTCTGAGATATCTATTACTAATGATATTATGATTGATCTATTCGATGATCAAAAAAACATGACAAGTATTCAACTTAATAAAGAACGGATAGAGGATATATTATTTACTCCTGAGAAGACTACTGATAAGATAGAAATACATGACTAAGTTTCTCAAAAAGATATATACATTTCCAATTAAACTGTATCAATGGTTTATATCTCCTATTCTAGGTCCTAGTTGTAGATATAGTCCTTCATGCTCACACTATATGTTACAGGCGATAGATGAATGGGGCATATTTAAAGGTACATGGATCGGTTTAAAGCGGATTGGGAGATGTCACCCTTGGGGCGATCATGGCGATGACCCCGTGCCTAGGAAGTAATTGGTACTATTCATTGGGTAAAAAAAAACCATGAATCACATCAATGACTCATGGTTCAATTCATTTTATCTTCTTAATATTTCTATTGTCTTGTGAATTTTAAATCACTTATAAATCCTACGAATATAATTTCATCACAATCATAGGATATTAATTCAAGATTAATATTTGCATTTAGTCCGACATCATTTTTGACCCTAAGAACTAATGTATTGCCATCTTCCACAGACCATTTTCTTTCCACTACATTTCCATTAGATAATATATCTCCACTAGTTTCTAGATATGTTCCATCTTGGTTAATTTCAAGAGCACCACTACCACCAAACGTTGACCAAGACCATTTCCCGATTACATTTTGCTCAAAAGATGGTTGATTGGGTACACACATATCAAAAGGATCTTCATCCTCACTGTTGATAACGCCATCACCATCTAAATCTCCTGTCGGGCATGCAATATTATCATCAGGCAAGCAAGGATCCTCTGGATCAGAGTCTTCACTGTTGATAATTCCGTCACCATCAACATCACCAGTTGTGCATGCAATATTATCATTAGGCAAACAAGGATCTTCTGGATTAGAATCCTCACTGTTGATAACTCCGTCACCATCAATATCCCCAGTTTGGCATGCAGAATTGTCGTTTGGCAAACAAGGATCCTCTGGAGCAATATCTGCACCATTAAGAACTCCGTCACCGTCTACGTCGCCTGTTTCACATTCAATGTTATCTAGGTCATCACATGGATCTGAACTACAACCGATTGCAAAAAGTGTTACTAAGGCTATAAGCAAAATTGAATTTTTCATTATTATTTATGGTTTAAAGTTAGAATAGATTTATAATCTGTATTTGTTTCAAGATGAATTCGCACATTTTTTGGTGAGAAATGAAAAAAGAATACAAATATAACTTTTTGAAAAATTAACACAAGTTAAATAAGATAGGAGTAAAATTTTCGAAAGGCATATTTAATAAAAACACCAATCCGAATCCTTACCTTTACAATACCTAATCAAATAATAATAAGAGGCCTAGCCTCTTCTAAAATCGTAATTATGAAAAAAGTATATATAGTATCTGCTGTTCGTACCCCGATGGGTAGTTTCGGTGGATCATTATCTTCACTTACTGCGCCTCAGTTGGGTAGTATAGCTATCAAAGGGGCATTAGAGAAAGCGAAGGTAGATGCTGCAAATATCGACGAAGTATATTTCGGAAATGTGTGCCAAGCTAATGTAGGGCAAGCACCAGCAAGGCAAGCGGCTTTAGGAGCGGGCCTAGGAAATAACGTACCGTGTACAACTGTAAACAAAGTTTGTTCTTCAGGAATGAAGTCTGTGATGTTTGCTGCACAATCTGTGATGCTTGGTCATGCAGAGATCCTAGTAGCTGGTGGAATGGAGAGTATGTCTAATATTCCATATTATATGCCAAAGGCAAGATGGGGATATAAGTTCGGAGGTGGAGAACTAGTCGATGGTCTTCAAAAAGATGGCTTGACGGATGTATACAACCAGAAAGCAATGGGAACATCTGCGGATGCTACTGCTGTAAAATTCGATATATCAAGAGAACAACAAGATGCATTTGCAATCCAATCTTATGAAAGAGCTGC
>CALKXE010000286.1 GCA_938003955.1 uncultured Saprospiraceae bacterium
CTAGATGGTTTTGATCTTAAAAAGGATATCAAAATAATAGCTTCAGGAAAAATCATGACAGGATTCCATATGATGAGAGCGATTGCAATAGGTGCTGACGCATGTTATTCTGCTAGAGCAATGATGATGTCAGTTGGTTGTATACAAGCACTAGAATGTAACACAAACACTTGTCCCGTTGGTGTAGCGACTCAAGATAAAGCTCTAATGAAAGGTTTGGTTGTAGAAGACAAAAAAACAAGAGTTGCGAACTATCATCAACAAACTGTAAAAGCATTCATCGAATTGATGGGAGCTGCAGGAATAACAAATCCTGCTGAAATCGATAGATATCATATAAATAGAAGAATCATTATGAATCGTTACGAGACTTATGAAGATGTCTATCCATACATCGCTGAAGGTTGTTTGTTGAATAATGATACTATCCCTGAGGCTTGGCAAAGAGATATGGGTATGGCCAGTGCAGAGAGTTTCAAAGCGAGGTTTAAGGCTGCATATGTGGATGAGGATTAGAACAAGTTATTAATTGCCCTAAATGATATTTCAAAAAACTATCTAATAAAAGTCAAAAGAATAATTACTATAACAAAAAAGAACACCAATCAATGGGGAATCAATTGGCGTTCTGTAGTCGATTAACAAAATGAGTTCTTCTAAGCGTTTAACTATTCAAAAAATGGGGCTGAATAGTTATAAAATCGCTCAGTTATATATAAGATGCCTTGAGATCAAAAAGCGTTGCCTAGAGTGTGAAAATAAAATGAAATAATAATGAAATACCTGCACTGTCAATATGTAACTAGCTAATTAATAGCATTTTAAAAATTAAACTTAAAGTAAAATAAAATTTACTTTATTTTAATATTACGTAATACTAGTTGTGCCCCAAGTATCAATAACTTGATCTATTAATAGATAGAAATTTAGAGGGAAATTTTGAATTTACTACGCTGATACCTATTTCTGTTTCTAATGAAGTTAGAGACGATATTGGCTGTTATCTAAGCAAATAGAGCATTGAAATATTAAAAAGGTAAGGAAAAAATTTATCTCATCTTACTTCTCTTAACCAAATACGATTGAAGGATTGGATGAAAGCCAGCATTTATATCAGCTTCTACATAATCAACCTTGTACTGCAGACATTTCATCTTGAGATCTTCTTTGTAAGCCTTTATTTTAGACACGTAATGTTCTTTTACATGATTGGCCTGCAACTTTACTTCTTGACCAGATTCCATATCTACAAATAAATAGGGACGATTCTCATATTCAAAATCAATCTCATGTTTCTTATCAACAACATGAAATAGTACCACTTCATGTTTTGCATGACGTAGATGCTGTAGTGCTGAGAAAAGTTGATCACTCTGTTCTATATCATCGAACATATCACTAAATATAACAACCAATGATCTTTTGTGAATACTATCAGCTATTTGATGAAGTGCCTCAGAAGCAGCTGTTTGTTTTTGGGGTGTTTTATCATTGATCAGCTTATCAAGGTAGGTAAGTAATAATCTATAATGAGTAGTAGACGATTTACAACGTGTATGTTCATTAAGCTTATCATCAAACATAGAAAGACCAAACGCATCTCGTTGTCTTTTAAGGAGATTCATTAACGAAGCTGCAGCCATACCTGAAAACTCTAACTTATTAGGAATCTTACCACTATTCTCAGGGAAATACATACTACTTGATGTATCTATCACTATCTGACATCTTAGGTTGGTCTCCTCTTCGAACTTCTTGACAAACATTTTATCAGATCGGGCATAAACCTTCCAGTCGATATTCTTTGTTGATTCTCCAGGATTGTAAATTTTATGTTCTGCAAATTCGACAGAAAAACCATGAAATGGACTTTTATGCAAGCCAATTATAAAACCCTCGACTACCTGTTTTGCAAGCAATTCTAAATTATCAACTTTTCTTAAATCTTTATCATCGAAATAATTCATTGTAGTTTAATTTTTGGCTCTTAATAATTGTTCTTGATAATTGTCTTTCAACTTACGTCTCAGAACAAACGTAACAACTTTAACTCAAAGGACTAAATATAAATAGTTATAAAATTCTTATAATACGAGCTACATATTGCTGTTTGAGTACAAAATAACTAATATATAAAATAAAAGCCTTCGTCCAGTTATGAACGAAGGCTATCTTAATATGTTTCTAAATTTCTTTCGAAAGTAAAAAAGATCTTAATTTTTGACTGCCCCGATGCAAGCATCGGAGAATTTAAGTATTATAGTTGTGCATCTATTTTTGCCATTAGTGCAGCTTTTGTAGTCGACCCTACATGCTTATCTACTACCTCACCGTCTTTGATAAATAGTATTGTTGGGATAGATCTAACTCCATATTTCAAAGAAACTTCTGGATTAGCGTCTACATCTACTTTACCGATAGTAGCTTTACCTTCATATTCTGTTGCCAAGTCATCGATGATTGGTCCTATTAATCTACAAGGTCCACACCATTCAGCCCAAAAGTCTACTACTGATACGCCACCGGCTAATGCTGTTTCCTTAAAGTTGCTATCTGTGAATTCAAATGCCATTTTTATTATTTTTAGTTATGTTTAAATATAAAAGGATTAGTGTTTCCTTTTTACGTAAATATCAACGTAGTTCGCAAATATAAGTTTGATTTTTGATAAATAATTGTCTCCGAGCGGATCAATTTAACTATACATTATAATTTTATCACAAATATTCACTTTTTGGAAAGAGAACAATCTGCATTTTTAGTATTTAGATTGACATTTGCATTGCATACTAGACGGATAAATTTACTACTTTTGCAGCCTTAATTAGAGAATACGATATAACAAATATGGAGTTTATAAATAAATGTGTTTTAGTTTTAGTTGCAATAATTGTCTTTACCAATATTTCTTCGGGGCAGAATGCTCTCGTAAGAGGAAATGTATATGACAAAGAATCTGGTGAAGCTATTCCTTTTGCAAATGTATATTTAGAAAATACAACGAAGGGAACGACTACGGATCTTGAAGGATTCTATACCTTAACGGATATTGAACCTGGTAACTATTTTTTAGTTTCTACATTTATAGGTTACGATACCGCTAGAATTGATATCAAATTAACAAAGAATGATATTGAATATACAAGTTTGTACCTCTCTGAATCATCGGTCAATTTAGGAACTGTAAGTATATCAGCATCTAGACAAACGGACAGAACAGAAGTAAAAATATCTAAAGTAAGCGTAAGTCAAAGGCAAATAAAAGCACTGCCATCTGTAGGTGGCGAAGCTGATATCGCGCAATATCTTCAAGTTATACCAGGAGTAATCAGTACCGGTGATCAAGGAGGTCAGCTCTATATTAGAGGAGGATCTCCTGTTCAAAACAAAATTCTTTTGGATGGTCTTACAATATATAATCCATTTCATAGTATTGGTTTTTTCTCAGTATTCGAAACTGAAGCTATTAAGAACGTAGATGTACTTACTGGTGGATTCAATGCAGAATATGGTGGTAGGATATCTGCAATCGTTGATATCTCAACTAGAGACGGTAATAAAGTTAGGCACGGTGGTTTTGTATCGGCATCTCCATTTGCGGCGAAAGCCATGATAGAAGGTCCATTATCTAAGTTCGAGGAAGGAGAAGGAAGTTCTTCATTTTTGTTCACGGCAAAAAAGTCATTAATAGATCAGACAAGTAAGTCACTTTATAAGTATGCAGCTCAAGATGAAGAAGTTGGTTTACCATTCTCATTCCAAGATTTCTATGGTAAGTTCTCTTTCAAATCTGCAAATGGAAGTAACATCAATTTATTCGGATTCAAATTCGAAGATCAATTCAACGACCCTAATTTAGCGAATATTGGTTGGGATAACAGTGGATTCGGTGCGAACTTTAACTTGATACCTGCAACGAGTAACATTATAATGTCTGGTGCAATCGGTTATTCTAATTATGTTCTTGGATTTGAACAAAGTGGCGATGATGAAAGATCTAGTGCGATCAAAGAATTCGGTGCAAATATAGATTTTAAATTTTTCGGAAATAACAGTGAATTCGCATATGGTATAGATTTGAGAAGTATCAGAACTGACTTTGAATTTACAAATCCGTTTAAGCAAATAATAAATCAAGCACAATCTACTACAGAGATATCTGGTTACATGAGATACAGACAAGTTATAGGTAATCTTGTAATTGAGCCATCTGTGCGATTTATGTACTATGCTTCGCAAAAATCATTTTCTCCTGAGCCAAGGTTAGGAATGAAATACAATGTCAATGATAATTTAAGAATTAAATTTGCTGGAGGATTGTATAGTCAAAACTTGATCAGTACTTCAAACGAAAGAGACGTTGTTAACTTGTTTAATGGTTTTCTTTCAGGACCTACGGAACAAGTTAGAGGATTAGATGGAAACAACTTAGATAATAAACTACAGACTTCTAGACACCTTATTCTTGGTACTGAATATGATCTTACAGATAGAATTCAACTTAATGTAGAAGGTTACTATAAAGACTTCCCTAGATTGATTACAATCAATAGAAATAAGCTAAGTCCTGGCGAAGCAGACTATATAGAGGAAGAAGGTGAAGCTTATGGTATAGATTTCACTGCAAAGTTTGAGTCGCCTCGAGTATACATATGGGCTACCTATTCTCATGGTTACGTAAACAGATTTGATGGAGAACAAACATATCCTACAGTATTTGATAGAAGACACAATGTCAACTTCCTAACGACGTATAATATAGATGAGAAAGCGACATGGCAAGCAAGTGTTAGATGGAACTTCGGAAGTGGATTTCCATTCACTAGAACACAAGGCTTCTATAATTACCAATCATTCTTTGATGGTCCAGGTACACAATATGAGACTAATAATCCAGAGGAAGTTGGTATTCTATATTCTGAAGATAGAAATGACGGAAGACTCCCATACTACCACAGATTGGATTTATCACTCGTCAAAAAAATACAATTTACTAAATACTTCGGTATGGAAATCACAGCAAGTTTAACAAATGCATATAACAGAGATAATATCTTTTACTTTGATAGAGTTGAGTATGATCGTGTTAATCAATTGCCTACAATACCAAGTTTAGCGGCTAAGGTTACGTTTTAATAACTAGACTTTGTATCAATAAAAAAGGTATAAAATCCACTTGGGTTTTATACCTTTTTTATTTTATACTAATCTGATTGCATATATCGATAGTCTTTCTTTTTCAAGTTGTATCTACGAAACATGCGTAACACAAACCATATTAATGATTCATGTCAAAACGGAACTACTTCCTCATAATACCCAACAGCATATCCACCCCAAATTCCTAGTGCTCCATCAACATTAGAAGTGACTCTATTAAAAGCACTAAATGGTCCAGAATTGTTCCTACTAAATTCTAGTGTATTCCAAAAATCAAAATGAGCTTGATCCATATTCATCCATTTGATTCTGATGCTGTCGCCTCTATTATATAAACCAAACGTATTGGGATCAAAATCACCATCTCTTCTTTCGGCCTTATTAAGTGGAAATTCGAAGTCCTGTCCATCAAAGAATGAGTCGTCAGTTACAGACGAAAATGGTATGACTAGTCCAGTGTTATTTTCTTCTGTAAAATATCGGTAGAAGTTATCTTCTTCTTCATTATCTGCGATTGTAACCCATAATCTAGCTAGTGTATCACTTGGAGTCCCAGGAGGATCATCCCACCTTAGTTTAGTAATAGGTATAAAATCTGGTATTGTTGTAGTTGAAGTAATAACCGCTTCATCAGTTTCAATCTTCAGATCATACTTACCACCTATCTTTCTATCAAGTACATCCAATAAATCCACATAAGCACAAATATTTAATGCTGTACTATCAGGATCAAATCCCAATATCTGTGCAGCAATTTCTTTGATTGCAGGTGGTAGATCATCGAGGCATAGTTCTGTAAGTTCGACAGTATTGGTACCGTCATTCACAGTTACCTTAGCTTCATTGACAAATAGATCATCAAAGGTAGTAAGGTCTATAGTGGATAGAAATGGGATACTTCTTGTGATCAGTACATAAGCTGGAGCACTCCCCTCACCTGCCTCTATAAATCCTTCTACGACAATCTCTTGTTTCGTTTCTTCCGTACTCGGCACATAGTCTTCTATGCAACCTCCCAAAAAGAGAATTGCAAAAACTGAAGCCAAAAATATTATATCTTTAATTGTCATAATCATTCTAATTTTGGTTCCATTTGAAGTTATACGTAATTGAAGGAATCAATGGAAATACGGTGATCTTTTCCCCTTTGATCGTACTGGTGCCAGACTCGAAATCAGTGTCGGTTGTGTAATTAATGAAAAATGGATTCTTTCTATTGTAACCATTATAAACTGAAAATGTCCATGATCCTTTGAAGGCTTTCTTACTTTCTGGCTTTCGAGTATATGTGAATGACAGGTCAAATCGATGGTAATCATCTAATCTTGCGCTGTTCCTTGGTCCATAAAAAGTGTTTAATTGTTGCTCTATCAAATAGAAACCATTGATAGGCGTAAAGTATCTCCCTGAACCATAGATAAATGTTGCGCCCATATCCCATTTTTTACTGAGTTCATAACTTAAGACGACAGAGAGATCATGCGTTCTGTCATATACGGCTGGATACCATCTTCCATCTTCTATATCAGGAAACGATCGTTCGGTTCTAGACAGTGTATATCCAATCCATCCATTTAATCTACCAGTAGATTTTTTAAGGAAAAACTCAGCACCATAGGCACGTCCTTCTCCAAATACAAATTCATCTTCTACTTCTTTTGCAAGATCATTTACATAGTTGTCAGCATAATCAATTTGATTTTTAAGATCTTTATAGTAAAGTTCTATTGAGGTCTCGTACATATCATTCTTCCAGTTTTTAAATGCACCGATCGCATATTGTATTCCTTTTTGTGGCTTGACTATCTCAGTACTTGGTACCCATATATCTGTAGGTAATGTACTCGTACTATTACTGACTAAGTGCAGATATTGGTTCGTAAATGTAATTCCTCCTTTAAATGAGAAGTCACTGTTTACAGCATACTTAAAACTTGCTCTTGGTTCAAGTCCAGTATAGGTAATCGCAGGTTCAAATGTTCCATATTCTTGAGCGTCCAGCTTACTTGTGTAAGGTCCTAATTGAGAAAAAATCGAAAACCTAACGCCTGCATTTAAGCTAAATCTGTCACTAAACTTGATATCATCTAAAAAGTAAAGGCCATATTCATTCGCATATTTAGGAAGAAATTCTGTATTGAATTCTACTTCGCCATTTGATGCACTTGCAGTATTAGGTGTTAATTTATGGTAAGTGTAGTTGATTCCATATTTAAAGCTATGCATTGGATTAGCGTAATAGTCGAAATCTAATTTTACGTTATAATCCCTAACACCAGAAAAGATTCTAAAGTTAAAGTCTTCTTGTCCTCCATCGAATTCAAATTGATAATCATTGTAAACAACGGACAGATTAAAAAATAGCTTATCGTTGAATAGGTGGTTCCATCTTAATGTTCCTGTTTTATTACCATATGGTAAATCAAAAAAAAGATCTCTTGTCGGTTGCCTAAATTTAAACACATCCTTACCAAAATATCCACTAAAATATAGTCTATCCTTATTTGAAAAAGTATAATTCCACTTTGTATTCAAATCATAAAAATAATAATTAGTCCCCTCAAAGTCTGAACCTTTAAGAGCGGGTTGGGCCAAATCTAAGATATAAGTTCTTCTTCCTGATATTATAAAGGAGCTCTTATCCTTTACTACTGGCCCCTGTATTGTAAGCCTAGAAGATATGAGACCAATTCCCCCTTCTACCGCATATTTTTTATTGTTACCTTCTTTCATTTGAATATCAAGGACGGATGATAACCTTCCTCCATAACTGGCAGGCATCCCTCCTTTAATCAGTGTAGTATTCTTAATTGCATCCGCATTAAAAACAGAAAAGAAACCTAATAAATGACCAGAGTTATAAACTACAGCTTCATCCAATAAGACCAAGTTCTGATCAGGACCTCCACCTCTTACATAGAATCCCGCATTACCTTCACCTGAAGACAGCACACCTGGTAAAAGCTGAATCGTTTTCAAAATATCCACCTCCCCGAATATTGCTGGAAGTTTTTTGATATTTTCGACAGGCAATTCAATAGTACCCATTCTAGTACTTTCTACATTGGCTCTTTTAGCTTCTTTCTCCGCGGATATGACTATCTCATCTATCATGACTCCTTCACTTAGGTCGACGTTTAGCTCTGTCGACTTAGTAAGATCCACTTCAAAATATTGGTCTTTATATCCAAGGTAGCTAAATGAAATCCTGTACTTTCCGTTAGGCAAAGTCAATGAATAGAACCCGTAAGTATTGGACGTGGTTCCTTGAGACGGATTATCTGCGTCTATTACGTTTGCCGCAATTAGAGTTTCTCCAGTACCAGCGTCTTTGACATAGCCACTCAAGGTGAAATTATCTTGGCTATAAATACTATAGGATAGCATTATAAATAATGCAGTGATTAAAATCTTCATAATGTAATAATTAACTTCTCTGTTTTGAGAGCTCAAATATCACAATTAGTTTTAAGATAAAGATTGAAACTTATTAAGTTCTCTATATAATTTAGCTAAACCACTCTATTCATCCAATAAAGTATAATAATACCAAGTTCAATTATCACTTTAGATAAAATCAAGTATAAAAGTCATCTATTCTTTACCAAAAGATCCTTAAAGAATTTAGCCATATTTCTTTTTTAGTGATAAGAAGAATGTAGAATTGATGTTTAATATTTGCAACTTGTTATTTAATAAGCTAATCAAATTGTCTGTTTATCGAATAACAGTTATATCTCCCGTTATTTGAATTCGTTCATCGTCGTTAAATTCTATCTCTGCCATCCAAACATACACGCCAGATACTACATATTTAGAATTATAAATCCCATCCCATCCTGAAGTTTTATCATTTGCAGAAATATTATTTTTATTCCATAGATTATTTCCCCACCTATCAAATATCTGCATATTTATTATATTCTTCACAGTTCCCTCTTTCGAAAAGAGGTAGAAAACATCATTTATTCCATCTCCATTTATAGAAATAATATTAGGTGAGTATATGTCTCTATTGGGTTCTACAAATACGGTAAGTTGATCAGAAGCAAAACATCCGTAGGTATTTACAACTTCAATAGAATAGGTCGTCGTTATAATCGGATAAACATCTTGTATCAAACAGGTTGGACAGTCAACAGTGCCGGTAGAAGACCAATCAATGTTAGATAAACTGTCAGATGATATATTCAGAATGGGAACTAAGGATTCGCTATCACCTTGATTAATAGTCAAGTTATCACCAAGCTCTACAGAGACAGTTGTTACACTATTTATGACAACGAAATCAGTTTGAATACATCCTTCAAAATCTTGGATTGAAATTTCATAAGTTCCTGTTCCTAAATCTTGGAAACTTACTTGTTCACCAAACGAAGAACCATTGATAGAATATAAATAAGGTGAAACACCACCTAAACCAGATATATTTATAAATCCCAAACCTTCAGAAAAACAATCTGGTTGACTTACCTCTAGCTCTATCTCTAAATCTGAGAAATAATCAGTTTGAATTACAATTAGAGAGTCACAATCATAGAGATTTGTTAATTCTTCAAATGTAATCGCTACCTCATTTAAATCACATGATTCTAAAAATATGTATGTTGTATCCTTAGGAGCTAATAATATCGTATTGAAAATAATACTATCACATCCATACTGATTTTGAAGTATATCTATATTTAAGCCCTGTAAACTAGAATCACACGTATATTCACTAATAATAGTGGAATCTTTGGAAAGTAAGATTACTTCCGTTTCAATAATGCTATCACATCCCAATTGATTTTGTAACACATCAATGAATATTCCCGATAACAATGAATCACATGTCTCTGCAGTCTGATATGTAGTGTCTTTAGGCAGTAGAATAACTTCTGTCTGAACTATACTATCGCATCCCATTTGATTCTGCAATACATCTACAAAAAAACCAGACAATAAGGAATCACATGTCTGTTCTATATGATAGGTCGTATCTTTAGGTAGTAAAATTACTTCTGTCTCAACTATACTATCACACCCCAATTGATTCTGTAATACATCAATGAATATTCCGGACAACAATGAATCGCATGTCTCTGCAATCTGATAAGTTGTATCTTTCGATAGTAAGATCACCTCAGTCTCGACTATACTATCACAGCCCATTTGGTTTTGTAATACATCTACAAAGAAACCAGACAACAAGGAATCGCATGTCTGTTCTATCTGGAAGGTGGTATCTTTAGAAAGTAAGATAACCTCAGTCTCTATAATACTATCACATCCCATTTGGTTTTGTAGTATATCGACAAACATACCAGACAACAAAGAATCGCAAGTTTGCTCTACAACATATGTGGTATCCTTAGGTAATAATATAACTTCTGTCTCTACTATACTGTCACAACCCGCTTGATTTTGCAATATATCTACAAAAGAACCAGATAACAATGAATCGCATGTCTGTTCTATGAGAGATGTGGTATCCTTTGGTATTAAAATCACCTCAGTCTCAATTATGCTATCGCATCCCATTTCATTTTGTAACACATCTACAAATAAACCAGACAATAGCGAATCGCACGTCTGTTCAATCTGATAAGAAGTATCATTAGGCAGTAATAACACCTCAACATGAACTATACTATCACATCCCATTTGATTAGAAAAAGTGTCAATTACCATTCCTGTTTGAAAAGAATCGCATGTAAATTCTATTATTTGAGTTGAGTCCGCTTCGAGAAAGAAAATGGTAGTTTCAATAGTACTATCACATCCGTATTGATTAAATAAATAGTCAATTGTAGTACCCACTAAAGAACTATCACAGCTGGAAAACATAATACTCTCATAAGTCGGTTCTATATATGAAATATAAGAAGTAACAATGCTGTCACACAAAAAGCTATTTGATAAATAATCAGTAAAAACACCAACTTCTAAAGTGTCACAAGTATTGAGATATACTTCAGTAGAATCAATTTCAAATACATCTACAAAAGCAAAAGTCTCCTCTGTACATCCGACAGCATCCGTAACTGTGACAAAGTAAAAACCAGTCATTTCAGAAATAGTGTTATTTAAAGTGATGAGACTACTTGACGAACTAAAATCTAAAGGGCCGCTCCATTCATAAAAAACGCCACCTGTAGCTTCTAAAGTAAAAGATCCGTTTTCACAGACTGGAGAATCATTAAATATCTGCACGTCTAAGTCGGAAGTGGTTAATGTCACAGAATCAATATCTACGCAAACTGGCGAAAATATAATATCATCAAGTGCAAAATCATTTCCTGGTTCTTGCGTATTTACATCCTCTATACATATTACAGCTGTAGTATTGAATCCAGAATCCCAAAATTCAAAATAGTTAACCCATTCACAAGTATTAGATATAGCTAAATTGCCATCACCAATATCAAAGCCATTGATTTGAAACTGGATTTCAGCGGGTCCATTTGGATCTACAGAAGTGAGCCAAGCAGAAAACGCATATTCAGTATTCGGATCAACATTAATAGTTTGACACCAAACTTGTTGATCGTTTACCTCCGCACCATTTACGATTAACATATTTCCATTTCCTGTGGTGTGATCACCACAGGCTTGCCAATTTATGTGCATAGGTTGAGGATCCGTTCCAACATTATATTCTCCTTCAATCAATTGATTTCCAGGAATACTTGGTGCTGTATTCACATTATAATCAGTAGTAAAGCCAACATCCCCACTGCTAAAATCTCCATTAGTAACAAGATTAATACTGTAATCAATACTTTTTACGGTAAGGTAATAAGTTGTCGTTTCCGTTATGGTAGCGTCCGTAGTTAAAGAAAAAGGATCACTTAAACCCGTTATTGGTGACCAAGAAAAAGAAGTCGATTCACCAAGTATACTCCCCTGGAGATTAAAATTCGCGGGATTTAAACAATCGAATTGATCAGGCCCAGCATCTACGGTTGGACATTGAGCAGATGCAAGAAAATGAGACAGAAAGAAAGCAACTAAAACAAAAGGAGTTCGAAACATGAAAATAAACTAAAGAATTGAATCTTGCCAAAGAAAAAGAAAGGCTATATAATATAGACTACATACTCAGGAAAAACCTTCGCTACACTCCCAAGAATTTGGAAAAAAATAGTTAACCCAACAATAGAAATCAAGAATAATCAAAATAATAAATGATATCGCAATTCTATAAAAGCAAAACCAACCAACTTTCCTATCTTTGTTTTTAATCAACTAAAAAGCAGATTGGTATTTAATATAAAACCTTACGAGAGAAAAATATTCGAACTAATTAAAGAATCCGCAGAGGAACTTGGCTATCCAACATATGTGGTTGGCGGGTATGTTCGAGACAGATTGCTCGCAAGAGAATCCAAGGATATGGATATCGTTTGTGTAGGTAGTGGAATTGAACTCGCGCAACAGCTTTCTTCAAAATTACGACCTATCCCTCGTTTGACAGTATTTAAACGATTTGGGACTGCCATGATCAAACATAAGGACCTAGAAATAGAGTTTGTAGGTGCTCGGAAAGAGTCATATAGTCAAAACTCCAGAAAACCGGCAGTCGAAAATGGTAATTTAGAAGATGATCAGAACAGAAGAGACTTCACAATTAATGCCCTTGCTGTAAGTCTTAATGAAGAAAATTATGGTGAAGTAATAGATCCATTTAATGGATTACATCATCTAGAATTGAAAATGATCAAAACTCCACTAGATCCGGGGAAAACATTTTCAGATGATCCTCTAAGAATGATGAGAGGGATTAGATTTGCAACACAATTAGGTTTTGTCATTGAACCAATTACTCTAAATGCAATATCAAAATATAAGAATAGAATCAATATTATATCAAAAGAGCGTATAATAACAGAGATGACTAAAATATTAGCATCAGAAAAGCCCTCTATTGGTTTTGATCATTTATTTAAGACAGGATTATTAGAGATCATATTTCCTGAAATGGCCGCGCTGTATGGTGTAGAAATTAGAGAAGGAAAAGCACATAAAGACAACTTCTATCACACACTTGAAGTCGTAGATAATATATGTCGGAATACTGATAACATATGGCTTAGATGGGCCGCTGTGTTTCATGATATAGCTAAACCACCAACCAAACGATTTAAAAAATCAACAGGATGGACTTTTCATGGTCATGAAGCATTAGGTGCCATAATGGTACCTAAGATATTCAAAAGATTGAAGCTACCGTTGGATGCAAAGATGAAATATGTGCAAAAACTTGTTCGGCTTCACCTGAGACCAATTAGTCTTACAAAAGAAAATATAACAGACAGCGCGATCAGACGATTGCTCTTCGAAGCTGGTGAAGACATAGATGATCTGATGACACTCTGTAGGGCAGACATCACTTCAAAAAATAAGAATAAAGTCAAAAGATATCTTGAAAACTATAATATAGTCCAAGAAAACATTATAAAAATTGAAGAAAAAGATAAGCTTCGAAATTGGGAGCCTCCTATTACTGGAGAACATATCATGGAGACATTTGGTATAGGTCCTTGTAGAGAGGTAGGAACAATAAAGAAAGCGATTAGAGAAGCAATATTGGACGGTGATATTGCTAACGAGTTTGAAGAAGCACATGGTTACATGTTGATGAAGGCCAAAGAAATAAATCTAACACCAAAAACCGTTTAATATTTATACGAAATTTAGAGCTTTATGAAATTATTTGTATCCTTTTTTACTGTATTAGCATTGCTATTTACATCTTGTAAACCAGCCAGTGAATATCAAAAATCTACAGATGGTTCTATTACTTGGATAGATATAGATAAAGCTGCAGTCTTAAAAAACAAAGAAGAAAAATTATACTTTGTTGATATTTATACTGAATGGTGTGGGTGGTGTAAAGTTATGGATAAAGAAACATTTACAGACCCTGAAGTTATCAAGTTGATGAGTGAGAAGTTTCACATGGTAAAGTTCGATGCGGAGCAAACCAATCTTGTAAAGTGGGAAGGACAAGAATATATCTACAAAGCTGGAGGAAGAAAAGGAATCCACGGCTTGGCACCGATGTTGCTCAAAAACAGACTTAGTTACCCATCTTTTGCAATTCTTGATAAGGATAGAAAACCAATTAAGACAATAGTCGGATATAAAAAACCAGATCAGCTTATATCTGCAATCAAATCGATTCAGGGTTAGAAGATTATTATACAATTTGTATTAGCCAATACATGTTTATCATAATAATGTCATAAGCTGTGTATTAGGAATAGAATTTCAACTATATTGCGAAAAAATAAATTACAAAAATTATGCAGATACTTAAATTAAAAAACTTCAGCTTTCTATTGATACTTTGTGCATCGGTGTTTGTTGTATTTTCATGTGGTGATGATGAAGTAGAACCACCAGTAGATCCTACTGCTTGCGAAACAGAAGGTTTAACTTATGAAAACTATGCAATGGATTTTATAAATCAGACATGTGCGACATCTGGTTGTCATGATGCTGATGCAGCTAATAATAGTACTCCTTGGACTATGCATAATTATGAAGGCGTGAAGGCTGCAATTGATGCTGAGAGATTTTTTGGAGCAATTAATAGAGATGCTGGTTTCAACCCAATGCCAAAAGGTGGCGCAATGTTAAGCGATTGTAATCTTGAAAAGATGGAAGCTTGGATCGCTGATGGATCACCAGAGTAAATAAATTCTAAATAGATTAGAAGTAAAAAAGGAAGTGTTTCAGATTCGAAACACTTCCTTTTTTTATTATAGAACTCTAAATTGAAACAATTACTTCATTTTATAGAATTTCTTTTCTCTTAAATATTCTCCTTCCTTTTTTGCTTCTGTTGAAAACTTAGTTTTATATGATATCCTCGTTCCCTTTTTTGTGTATTGGAATACCATATAATGTAAATGTGGACCTGAAGTCCATCCAGTATTGCCGCTATAACCAATCAAGTCACCAGCCGCAACCTTGTCTCCAATATTAACTTTCGCTCCGTCCTTCTTGAGATGAACATATTCAGCGAACGTACCATCTTCATGATATATGGTAACTAAGTTGTTATATTTTGCACAGGACTCATCTTGACAAGCTTTACTGTTCGAATCAACTACTTGATAGACAACACCACTTCTTGAGGCAGTTACTTTGTCACCAATCTCTAAACCAAAGTCAATAGCATTTTCTCCAGCGTGACTAAAAGAACCATTATAACCTTGGTATACCTGTACTTCCTCTAATTTAGAGAATGGAAGTTTATAAATATGGTCAGAATGAGGTTTCAATGTTATATCACCAATATAAAATTTACTATCCATCGCAAAAGTCATCTCTCGACTATTTGGTGAAACTTTAGTTCCTGCAATAAGAAACTTTTTGGACTTTGCAGGCACTACAATATACCCTTCATCATTTGCTATATCTGACTCCATCCCGGTGAGCGTTAATTTAAGTTCAATGGTCATAGGAATCACCTCATTATTATCAGCATAGATATTCACACCCATCCCAACTTGTTCGTAGTATACATTTACCGATTCTTGTGCTGATAAACTGATGGTTAAGAATAAAATGGGAATAAGAAATTTCATATAATTTTAATTTTGTTACACTTACAAATAACGTGTTTGAAATTTATAAAGAATACAAATGAATCGTTAAAGTTATATACTAATCACTCATTCTCTGTCTAATGGTGTTTCTGCCTAATTGATACATATGAACCTCATCTGGCCCATCTGCAATCCTCACCGATCTAGCATATACCCAAAACTCGGCCAATGGAGTATCTTGACTTACTCCTAAACCGCCATGCGCTTGTATAGCTCTATCTATGACGTTACATGCCATCTGTGGCACCGCAATTTTTATCATGGCAACTAAATCTTTAGCTTCTTTTATGCCAAATCGATCTATTTTGTCAGCAGCCGAAAGCGTAAGTAATTTTGCCTGCTCAATTTCACATCTTGATTTTGCTATATCTTGTCTGATACTAGAAAACTTAGAAATCTGCCTTCCGAACGCTTCTCTTGAGTCCACTCTCGCACACATAAGATCTAATGCTCTATCTGCTGCGCCTATTAATCTCATACAGTGGTGGATTCTTCCAGGACCTAATCTACCTTGTGCTATTGCGAATCCCTTTCCTTCTCCTACTAGAAGGTTTGTGGCAGGCACTCTCACGTTTTTCATTTCTATCTCTGCATGCCCCTCCGGTGAGTCAATATTACCAAAGGCTCTTAAAGGTCTCACAATTCTTACGCCCTTTGCATCTGCTGGGACTATTATCATAGATTGTTGCACATGACGGTCCGCCGTTGGATCTGTCTTTCCCATTACTATATATACTTTTGTACTAGGATTCATTGCACCTGTTGACCACCATTTTCTGCCATTGATAACGTACTCGTCTCCATCTCTTACGATAGACGTTTCTATATTAGTAGCATCAGAAGAAGCGACTGCTGGTTCCGTCATCAAAAAAGAAGATCTGATCTCACCATTTAACAATGGCTTTAGCCATTTATCTTTTTGCGCCTGAGTTCCATATTTTGAAAGTACTTCCATATTCCCGGTGTCCGGGGCTGAGCAATTAAATACTTGCGAAGACCATAATACCCTTCCCATCAAAGCAGCCAATGGAGCGTACTCCAAATTCGTCAATCCAGGGCTGTCGTCACCATAGTCTTTTGGCAGAAACAAATTCCACAATCCTTCTTTCTTTGCAAGCTGTTTTAGCCCTTCTTGAGGAGGAAAGTGTTTCCAAGGATTAGCATATGTAAATTCTGTAAACTCCTTTTCTAATGGAAATATATGTTTCTGCATAAAATCATCAACTCGCTTTTGGAGGTCTATTGATTTTTGTGTGTATTCGAAATTCATCCTTATTTTTTTAGTGTTGGGCATTGCATAGAAAACCTATGTAAATAGCTTTAGATCAAATAAAAGGGAATATTGACTACCCCACCAACATAAACCCTCCGTCAGAAGTATAAACTCCTCCTGTAGAGTAACTAGCTGCATCAGAAGCCAGATAAACTGCAAGTCCAGCCATCTCGTCAGGATCCGCCATTCTCCCTGAAGGCAATGCTGTTTCAAATTGAGCTAACATATCTTCGTTCTTCCATATGGATGCACTAAATTTCGTCTTTATCAATCCTGGGCAAATAGCATTACTTCTTATTCCAGCTCTACCCCATTCTTTTGCTTGGGATTTTGTGAGCATGATAAGTGCAGCTTTACTTATACTATACAATCCTAATCCAAAAGAAGGTTTCAGTCCCTCTACAGATGCAATATTGATAATTGAACCACCGCCTCTAGACTTCATAGATGGATGACATAAATTAGCAAGTTGCATGCATGCTTTCACATTAACATTCATGATTTTATCAAATACCTCATCATCAGCTTCGGCTAATTTTCCAAATACAGGGTTAGTCGCAGCATTATTTACAATGATATCTACACCTCCATATTTTGATATCGTTTGAGATACAAGGTTTTCTAATTGATCTTTCATTCCTACATTACACGCTATACCCACTGCATCAAATCCGTCCGAAACGAATGACTTCGCAACAGAATCCACAGCTTCTTGACTTCTACTACTTACCACGACTTTTGCCCCATGCTCAGCTAATCCTCTCGCTATGCTCTCGCCTATACCTTTTGATGCGCCAGTCACAATAGCTACTTTCCCCTCTATGTTAAATCTATTTTTTATCCTATCCACCTTTTATATTTTTGAATTATTGAACTTAAAGTTAAGAAAGTATTTGGCATATCCCTCATGCATCTCAATTTGATATTTGATCTGTAAAGTATGTGGAATATTACTATATTGAGAACGAATACAAGCGTTACTTTCTATGTTAAACAGTGTAAGAAAAGGAGAAGAATTAAATAAAGCTAACTTGCTTAAGTTCTTATATGAAAATGAACTTATCAGAGATATCAATGATGAATTACTAATTAATCAATTCTCAAACGGATACTCTAATCTTACCTACTTAGTAGCGTCTAGCAATGATTCTTTTGTTCTGCGTATGCCACCTGAAGGTGCGACTAAGCGTGGCCATGATATGAGCCGAGAATTCAAGGTGTTGAGTCAATTGTCTAGTGGTTTCCCTAAAGTACCTAAGGCTTATACTTACTGCGAAGATGAGCAAATTCTGGGGCGTCCCTTCTACATCATGGAAAAGATAGAAGGAGAGATAATTACATACAATAGAGCAAAGGAACTTAATATATCACCACAGAATTTTGGTAAAATATCTAACTCGTGGTTAGAAACATTTGTTGAGCTACACGCTACTGACTATAAATCTTGTGGCCTTGAAGACTTAGGACGGCCAAATGGCTATGTTGAACGGCAGGTAAGTAATTGGGGTAAACAATATCTAAAGGCAAAGACACAGGAAGTACCCGAAGCAATCAAAGTTATGGCGTGGATGGAAACAAACCAACCCAAAACATATGACCACTGCCTTATCCACAATGACTTCAAGTATGACAATGTGGTTTTCAAAAATGAAGAGTGGGATAATATCAATGCAGTGCTCGATTGGGAGATGTGTACACTAGGAGATCCTTTGATGGACTTGGGTACATCTATAGCATATTGGTCTATGCCATCTGATCCTCCCCCATTATTAGAAGGTCTACCATCACCTACTATGCTCCCCGGAAACCCTAGCCGAACAGAGATAGCCGAACTCTATGCTCAGAAAAGCGGTAGAAAGATCGATAACATGGTCTTCTATTATGTGTATGGATTATTTAAAATAGCAGTCATCGTCCAACAGATTTTCTATAGATATCAAAAGGGCTTGACGACAAATGAGAAATTCAAACACTTAGATAAGTCATCTCAATTTCTTTGTATCATGGCAATGCAGGCCATTCATAAAAATAGAATAGAAAAGCTTTTTTAGAGAATAATTAGTAGCGGAATAAGTAAACATAAGATCATTAGAATGGAATTTAAAAACAAGGTTATAATTATTACTGGTGCGGGGTCTGGAATTGGCGCTGCATGTGCTGAATTATTTGCATCCAAAGGAGCGACTGTTGTTGTTTCCGATATTAACTTGACTGATGCACTGTTGATCGTCGATAAGTGTAATATTCAAGATGAAAAATCAATCGCAATTAAAACTGATGTAACGGATTACAATGATGTAGAATTATTGATCTCAGAAACCATAGCTAAATATGGTAAGATTGATGTGATGGTAAACAATGCTGGTGTGATGAATAAAGTTCGCGCAAAGACAGCTGATCATACCTTTGAAGATTGGAACAATGTGATTGCAATCAATCAAACTGGTGTCTTTCATTGTCTAAAAGCTAGCCTTAGGGTTATGGAAAAACAGGGTCACGGTAATATTGTAAATATCGCTTCACTTGCTGGACTCAAAGCATCTGGATTTAATCTTGCTTACAGTGCTAGTAAATTTGCAGTGGTAGGAATGACAAAATCTGCTGCAATGGAATATGGATCAAAGAATATAAGAATCAATGCCGTATGTCCATCATATACTCAGACACCAATGCTAGATGCAGCTGTCCTAACTCAACCAGGAATGGACGAGAAACTACTGAAATACGTACCTATGGGTAGGTTTGGAGATGTAAGTGAAATTGCAGAGGCCGTAACTTGGTTAGCATCTGACAAAACCTCTTTCATGACTGGACAAACAATAACACTTGATGGTGGATTGTCATTATAAATTAGATCATTAACAAGACCTCCGAGGTTTTGAAATCTCGGAGGTCTCACAATAAAAATAATATGAATAAGCAACAAATACTCACAAAAAGACCATTAGGATTACCAGATCAAGAAACTTGGAACTTAGTAGATTCAGAAATACCAGAATTAAAAGAAGGAGAAGTATTAATCCAGAATCATTTTATTTCTCTAGATCCTGCCATGAGAGGATGGATGAATGATGCGCCGTCATATATCCCACCTGTCGCCATTGGTGATGTAATGAGAGCTGGCTCAATCGGCAAAGTCATCAAATCAAATAATCACCCTAAATATAATGTCGGTGACGTGCTTACTGGCTGGGGAGGAGTACAACAATATAATGTTACAAATGGTGAGGGTTATTATCCAGTAGATACAAACCTTGCACCAATGCCTATGTACATAGGCACCCTAGGTATGCCTGGAATGACTGCATATTTCGGAATATTGGAAGTAGGTAAAATAAAGGAGGGCGATGTTGTATTGGTCTCTGGCGCTGCAGGAGCTGTAGGTAGTGTCGTAGGTCAAATCGCAAAAATAAAGGGATGCAAAGTAATTGGTATTGCAGGCGGAAAAGAAAAGTGTGACTACCTCGTAAATGAACTTGGTTATGATGGTGCTATCGATTATAAAAATGACAACGTAAAGGCAGGAATAAAACAACATTGTCCAAAAGGGATAGACGTTTATTTTGATAATGTGGGAGGTGATATTCTGGATGCTGCTTTGGGCAGATTAAGAATGCATGCAAGAGTAGTAATCTGTGGTGCGATATCTCAATATAACAATACAACTCCAATAAAAGGACCTAGTAATTACTTAAGTCTACTCGTTAAACGTGCAACAATGCAAGGTATGGTTGTTATGGATTATGCAGCAAATTATAGAGAAGCCGCACAACAAATGGGTATGTGGATGATGGAAGGTAAACTAAAGTCAAAAGAAGATATCTATGATGGAATAGAGAACTTCCATGAAACATTCGGCCGGTTATTCTCTGGTGAGAAGAAAGGTAAATTGATTTTGAAAGTATTAGAAGAGTAAAACGTATGTGCCAGGCAGCTAAATAATGTCTGGCACTTATATAAATATCAGCAAACAGCTAATGTCGCTTCTAATTCATTAGAAGCCGAAAAGATACTTGCGAAGCAAAATGAAATAGATGAATACGGTTTGATCGTAGAAAGATTAACTAAAAGTTTAGTTGGCATCATCCAACAATAAATAATACCGTTCGATATTCCCTTCAACTTGTATTTCTAATCCTCTACTAATAACAAGCCTTGAGCATAGTGCAACCACTTCGATTTTTTCTTCGTTAGTAGTATACCAATTAGCTTTTGTTAATACTTCAATATCTTTATTAGAGCCATAATCTCTGAAAATCATAGACTTGGCATCTATTATATATTTATTGTCATTATCGACCCACGACCAACTCCATATATTACATTCTAAATCAAATCTTCCTAAGTCTATAAAACCAAACTTTTTGGTACCATATTTCGCATTGGTATAAACAATCTCTTCCTCTAAGATTTCATAAGACGTGCTAGCTGAATTTAACCACGGATAATCTTGTAACAGTTTTTCACTCTTCTCTTTAAGGTCAGTGATCAATCCCGGTATTATTAGTCTTATTTTTTTAGGATAACTTGGTTTATCCAAATTACTATTAGTATTTCTAGAATTGCTAAGGTTTCTATAATTTCTAAATCCATCCCACCCCATTGTGTAAATCATAGAATATCAGCTTCATCGGTTAATTAAGTAAAGTTTTGTTTTAACAAGTGCTAGCTTACATCTTCTTAATTTCCATCCCTCGTTCCTTATCAATTCGTATAATCTCAGGCATAACATTTATCAATTCCTTAGCCGGAATATCTTTGATTAGTATATGCTTTTCTTTATCAAGTATGAAGATTTTAGGAGTAGATGGAATTGCAACAATACGTCTGTACCTTTGATATTCATCAAATGTATTTATGAATTTATCCATGTTCTTTTTCGGAAGAGACTCAATGCATGGTTTCGTTTTCTTTCCTCCTTTTGTACAGATAGAAAGTAGAGTTACACCTTTCGATTCATATTCATCGTAGAATTCTACAATAGCTGGCATTGACTTCGTACAATGTCCGCAATCATGAGCCCAAAATAGAACAATCGTATAGTCAGATTCTATATCCCATAATCTTACTGGAGTCTCTAGACTATCAGCCATATAGGTAGTAATATCAGGGAATTTCTCACCAATAAGTATATTTCTAAACTTATCAGCTTGGTCTTTCATCTTTGTAAGGTTTTCTTCAGAAACCCAATGCGCTCTTCCTGTTGCATAATACTTATCTATCAGATGAACATACACAGCATCATATCCCACAATTTTCAACTTAGCGTATTTATTTAAGAAATATGATAAGTAATACTTCCAAGTCTCTTCCGCAGGTTCCATTTCTTCTAGTAGATAGTCAATAGATACAATTATGCTATCCGGATCTTGAGGTGTTAATTTTTCTAAATAATAATCTACTCGCTGGTGCAGATATGGAGACCTTAGGTTTATATGATCGCCAAGATTTACATTATCGAAATAGTGCTTTTTATAAAATCTATAGGTATTTAATTGAGCATCTTCCTCAAACTCTGGAATATCTACCTGAAAACTTGATTTTATAAACCTAGCTGAAACTGATTCTGGAATATCTGCGACTATTTCTCTTTGTTTTGCTTTTACATCTTCATCAATCTTGTTCAATTCTTCTTGAGCAGCTTCATCTTTTACTCCTGTGGTATCTGCAGCTGTGATTCTAGCTCTAATCTTATCAGCTTGTGGCCTTTTCTCAGCAATGAATTTCATGTATTTAGAAAAAGCTTCATTGTCTTTAGAGCCTTTAAATGATACGTCACTGCTTCTTTTGACATCCCAATTCATGTCAAACTCATGATCATTACCATCAAGAAAGAACTGCATGAAATTATTATCCTCAGGCAGTAAAAGGAAGTATACACCTGGCTTAAGGGTATCTGCCCCCTCATATTCAAACTTGCCATCTTTACCAATTAATGTATCCTTTACCACTTGCTTATCTGCATAGTAATTTCCGACAATAACAGTATCTCCTTCGTAATTCTTTAATTGGAAATCGATTTCGTATTGACCTATTGCCGAAAAGCTAATAAATGCGAAGAGTAAAGTATATAATGATTTCATTTAATTAAAATTTTATTTCCGTTAGAAAAATTCACGATTTATGTTCAATCTTCTATTTGGACGTTTAAAGCTTGGTCCCAGACCTTTCAAATAAAAGTTGAAGGACACAAGTTTCAATTCTTGTTGAATTGGAATAAAAAATAACCAACGTTCTTAACTATTTCCTGTGGTCTCAAAAGCTTAGTCATTGAAGTTTATTATTATTTTATATTGACCTTTATCCAAAGAACTGCAAGATTATGCAGAAGGTTATATCAATACTAAAAGTTAATATTTCTTTAACTCAGTATTGCATCGTGGTCAACTTAAATGAATTCTTGGATTTTGTATTTCTTAGACATTAATTTGCTCTATTTCCTGCTAAAAGGTATAGTACTGCCATTCTTACCGCTACACCATTTTCTACTTGATCTAGAATTATAGCTTGATCGGAATCAGCAACATCGCTAGACAGTTCTACCCCGCGATTAATTGGGCCTGGATGCATTATGACAATTTTCTTATTTAGACTATCTAACAATTTCTTATTCACGCCATAGTACATCGAATACTCCCTAAGACTAGGCACGTATTTGATATCCATACGTTCTAGTTGGATTCTTAATACATTAGCAACATCGCACCATTCGAGGGCTTTTTTTATACTATATTCTACCTCTACACCGAGACTTGTAATGTATTTGGGTATCAGTGTAGGCGGCCCGCAGACTTTGACTTTTGCGCCTAATTTTATTAGACAAAATATATTACTTAACGCAACTCTGCTGTGCATTATATCACCTACAATTACTATTTTCTTACCTTTCAGATCACCTAGTTGTTCTCTCATTGAGAACGCATCTAGTAAAGCTTGGGTTGGATGCTCATGCGTTCCATCACCTGCATTAATTATGCTTGCGTCAATGTGCTTTGATAAATAATGATGTGACCCAGCTGCTGGATGTCTCATTACTATCATATCCACTTTCATGGCGAGGATATTATTTACAGTATCAAGAAGCGTTTCTCCTTTTTTCACTGAACTGCTTGCCGCAGAAAAATTAACTACATCAGCACTCAATCTCTTCTCTGCAAGTTCAAATGATATTCTTGTACGAGTACTATTCTCAAAAAAAAGATTAGCGATAGTAACATCCCGGAGGCTTGGCACTTTCTTTATCGGCCTATTAATAACATCTTTGAAATTCTCAGCAGTTTGAAAGATCAAATTAATATCATCCGCAGTGATATATTTGATACCTAGGAGGTGTTTCGTGCTAAGTGTGGAATATCCCATTCGCTTCCTTTAATTATTTCGTTTTGCTGAAAAGAGGAGAATTCTATCTTGACCATCTAAGTTTTCCCATTCTACTTTTACATAGGCTTCATCAAGTGCATCTACTGTTATTCCTGTATAATCGGAACATATGGGTAAGTGCCTGTTAAATCGTCTATCAACTAGAGTAAGGAGCTCTACTTGAGCCGGTCTGCCAAAATCTTGTAATGCTGCCAATGATGCTTGGATGGTTCTGCCTGTATAAAGTACGTCATCAATAAGGATCACTTTCTTATTTTCTATTAAAAAATCAATCTCTGTACTTGATGCTTTTAGAGGCTCTACTCTTGTTCTGAAGTCATCTCTATAGAAAGTGATATCCAACTTTCCATATTCAATATTTGTCTTTGGAGCTAGAACTTTAAGACGTTCTATGACTCTATCTGCCAACAACACTCCCCTTTCTTGTACACCGATAATACACGTATCAGAAAAATCCTCATACTTTTCGATCAACTCATGACAGAGCCTCTCAACCGTAAGTTTGAATCTTTCTTTAGCAAGTATTGTCTTTCCTCCTTTCATTATGTGTGCAAATATAAGATTTTGATCGAAGTGAAGCTTGTACAGAAAAGAAAATTTTCTGTGGTGATTAATAACTTTTCTAGTTCTCCGCTAGATAAGTCTTCACGGTACTCTTTTGAAAGGACGAACATAAGACAGTCCTTATACTAAATATATTACGTTTGGCCATAAAAACACCAATAACAAGACTAATATCTGCAAAATCAAAAATGGTATTATTCCCCTATAAATCTGACCCGTTGTAATCTCGGGTGGTGCTACTCCTTTTAAATAAAACAATGCAAATCCAAAAGGTGGAGAAAGAAAAGAGGTTTGTAAATTCAGAGCCAACAAAATTCCTATCCATACTAAGTCCATTTCCATGGCAATGAAAATGGGCGCAACAACAGGAACAATTATAAAAATGATCTCAATAAAATCAATAAAAAAACCAGCAATAAAAACAACCAACATCACCAAAAGCAAAAAAGCAGTAGGACTCAAATCACCTGTCGTAATTAATTGTGTTAGATAAGTATCTCCTCCTAACCCCTTAAATACCAGAGCAAAAGTAGTTGCACCTAGCAATATTAGAAAAACCATACTGGTTAAGTGAGTAGTACTTCGAGAAACTTCTTTAATGTCCGACATCGAAAATTTACCATTAATCGCTGTCAGAATCACTGCACCTAATGCTCCAACAGCCGCAGCTTCAGTTGGTGATGCTAATCCTGAAAAAATAGATCCTAGTACGGCCAGGATTAATAATAGCGGCATCAAGAATGCTTTTAACGTATTCATATAGAACGCTCTGTCCTTTACCTCATCAATTACTTCGGGAGCTGGAGCTAATTTAGGATTAAGTCTAGCTATTATAAGTATGTAAGCTATATATATCGAAACCAATAATAGTCCGGGAACTAGCGCTGCAGAAAACATATCTCCAACAGAAACATTGAGTACACTACCTAATAATATCAGTACTATAGAAGGAGGAATTATCTGCCCAAGTGTCCCCGCAGATGCAATTACTCCTGTGGCTAATTTAGGATCATAATTTTGCTTCAGCATAGTAGGCAGGCTTATCAATCCCATAGTAATTACTGTCGCTCCTACGATTCCTGTAGATGCCGCAAGTAATGCTCCTACGATAACAACGGATACAGCAAGTCCACCACGAACAGTACCAAATAACTTTGCCATGGTCTCGAGCAAAGATTCAGCAAGTCCTGATTTCTCCAACATCAAGCCCATAAATATGAAGAGAGGAACAGCTATCAAGACATAATTCTGCATGACACCCATGATCCGTAATGGTAGTAAATCTAAAAAGTCAGGAACGAATAAGAGCCCAAAAATAGTAGCAACTCCAGCAAGGGTCAATGCTACCGGGTATCCTAAAAGAATTAGAATGAAAATGACCAGAAACATGATAATGCCGATTATTTCCATTCGTTACGGATTAGTTGATTAGTATATTTTATGATAAATGATAAAGCTTGTAACGCAAGTAGGATGAATCCAACTACTATCATTCCTTTGATCACATATCTTGCTGGCAGCCCACCGGGTTGATTACTGCCTTCTCTTATGTACCATGAATTATTCGCAAATTTATATGATGTTGTAATTACCAAATAGCACCATGGAATAAGAAATATGACTGTCCCCAGAAGATTAACAATCGTCTTAGTCTTCTCTGAGAAATTCTGATAAAACACGTCAACTCTTACATGTTTATCTTCTTGCAATGCATAGGCACTGCCTAATAGAAAAACTATGGCAAACATATGCCATTCCAATTCTAAGATCCAATTTTTAGAGAATGAGAAGAAATATCGGAATAACACATCAAAGCATATCAAGACGATTAGTGCCACATTTAGCCAAGATACTGCATTCCCTATTTTCTCTATGATTAGATTGATATGCTTCACATCGCTAATATATTTATTATATCTTCAAGATGTGTGTTTTTATATTATTTGAATTCCAGAAGGGATTAAATAAGTATATAGATGTAGATCCAATACATATTATTTTACTTTACTACGCAAGACTTTTTGAGGTTTCCAATTAATTGTAAACGACATTGGCTGTAGTTATTTCTATGACTTCAGTAGAAACAAAACACAAAATACAAAATGACCAAGTTCTTAAGATTCAGTCTTACCCAAATATCCCCTTTAGCATTGCCAACGTTATCATATATGTTGGTTTTACCCCATCCATACCAAGACTTCCAGATGCCAATGTGGCTCCAGTCTCTAGTGGATTATCAGAAGCATAATATGCATATCTTAATGTAACATCTTCAGATATACTTTTACGAATTTTAGATGCTGCCTGTATCGCTTTTTGATAGTGCGCACCTTCCATTTCTAATCCACTCGCTTTCCAGGAGGATTTGAGAAAATATCTTAATATATCTTTGTTTTGAAGCGATGTTCCCAACACTGTTATCATTGGCCCTCCAAAAGCTTCGATCTCATCATCTTTGAATTCATCCAAGGTAAGTGCGTTATCAAATGGATAATTATCAGCACTTCCTTCAAAAATATGCGCATTGGGAATCATGATGTCACCTTTTCTACCAGATAAAATTCCAGCTTTGCCCATGATATTAATAGACTTTACATCCAAATATTTTTTCTCACCATTATCTTCGTATGGCTTCAATAGTTCGTCCATTGTTTCATACGCTTGTTGGCCAAATGCATAGTCCATAACTATGATAACTGTGTTCTCTAAGTTTTTAGATTCTTTAAGCTCTTCTGGTAAGATTTCGTAATCTATCTTGCTGCAGTCTATAATCTGCACTGAGATATTTGTTCCATTATTATCGTGAAGAACAGACATTCCATTTTTCAATGCATACTTAGTTACAAGTGCTCGTTTGGACTTATTAGCAGACTTTGATAAGTCTTCCGCTATATCTTCTATAGTTTCGTATTTTGACTTACCATTTAGAACTTGATCCGCATATAGAGAATTCATTACGCTATGCAGGTTGGCGCTAACTACATGTACTTCTTTATTAAACAATTCGTTTTGATAGAGATAATCCTTGATTTGGAAAGCCCAAAACTCGCCATATAAGTGATGTCCAAGCTTTTCTCTTAACGCAGATGAAAAAGTAATCTCTCTATCATCATTATCAAGAAATTCTTCCATAGATCTACGCCCCAACCAGTAAACGATAGAGAATAACGAGTTTACTCCTGAAGCATTTTCAAAATTCTCGCAAGCCTGAGCTGTCTCATCAAACGTTCTCCCAAGAACTGTACTTAAGTAAGTATATCCAACTTGTTTATCATACTTTTCTCCTTTATCTATCTTTTGGATAATCTCTTCTAGCATTTTCCAAGATCTGACTTTACGCCCCTTAGAATCAAGACTATTTCTTCTGATTTTCTCAGCTTCAATAAATAAAAATGTCAAGTGAGTCAAAACATCAAAGATATCGCTCCTTCCTCTTGTCATTTCAATAAACATCTGTTCATCATCCACCTTGTAACAATTTCTTCTTCTTTTAGATGGTACAATTGCTTCGAAACTACTGTCTTCAAATCCTTCTCGACTTATTAGCTTTACATACCTACACATTTCTATACCAATCGGTAACCTTTGAAATATGTAGAGCAATCCACTTAACTCAACTCGTTCCTCATCTGCAATAGAACCATAGATTTCAGGTTTCAAAGCGAGCATAGAACTGATCATAGTCTCTCCCGACACTCCCAATGGCTTATACCCTCCTCGCATAAACAAATGACGCATACTTACATGCAGTCTTTGTATTGCTGATCTTGATATTTGTGCTCTTGTAGGTGTGTAGGTAGGATTCTCCATGTATTGTATTTTGATTGTTAATGCAAATTTTGATCCAGTATCTAAGAATAAGATAGGTCGCTTGCGGATATTGGGGACATAAATGGAAATCATCGAAGATTAGTTCCTGGGAGTATGGAATATTTAATATTAATACTAATTTTATAACCAAAACCTTATGCAATGAATATACGACCAATACTAAAACAGGACCTTTCTGGATTAAAGCTTGTCCTTGATAATTGAGAATAATTCCCATCAGAATATCTAAATGATATGATTGCTGATTACTTCGAAAACCCAGATACAGATCACATTTGGTTTACCGTAGAAAATGATAATGAAATATTATCTATAGCCTACTGCTCACCAATGACTTTTACCAATGGTACATACAATCTTTATGCGATTGGAGTTCACAATGATCATCAAGGAAAAGGAATAGGAAAGAAAATGATGGCCTACATTGAAAAAGAACTCAAGTCAGCTGGACATCGCATTTTGATTGTTGAAACTTCAGGTACGGATAATCTAGCACTTACTAGAGAGTTCTATGAAAAATGTGAGTACAGAAGAGAAGCAACAATCAAAGATTTCTGGGATGAGGGAGATGATAAAGTTGTATTTTGGAAGAAGTTGTGACACTAGATTACTTCCAAAAGTCAGTTAGCAACAATACTTTTGCCATTTACCCCAGCTCACCGATCTTCGCTGCGCATCAGCTCAATGATCTTTACTACGTTGACATGATGAAATATTAGCTCTTTTTATAGTTCTTCACTGTATTCACAAAAGCCTTGACTCCATCTAACGGAGTATCAGGATAAACACCGTGCCCTAGATTTACAATATGATTACCTCCAAATGCATCGATCATTTTAGTTGCAGTTCTTTCTATTTCTTTATGATCTGCATATAATACACACGGATCCATATTACCTTGGACTACCCTATTTTGGCCTACTGTTTCTCTTACGAAGTCAGTACCCATGTTCCAATCTATTCCTATTACGTCTGATCCAATACTTGCAATATCTGATAGTGAAAACCATGCACCTTTGCTAAATACTATTGTTGGGATTCCATCTGCTTGCAGTGCATCATTGATTTGTTTCAAATATGGGATACAGAAAGAACGATACATCTGCTCATCCAATACACCCGCCCAAGAATCAAATATTTGTATCACATCTGCACCATGTTTCACCTTAAGTTTTGTGTAGGCAATGATAGTTTCCGTCAATTTAGACATCAGTTTATGTGCAGCTACTGGATTCTGATACATCAATTTCTTAGCTTTTGAGAAAGTCTTACTTCCGCTTCCTTCTACCATATAACAGAACAATGTAAACGGAGCTCCACTGAATCCAATCAAAGGTACCCGATCGTTTAATTCTTTTTTGGTAATGTCTAATCCATTGAATACATAATCCAATTTCTCAGCTGCCATAGATCCAAAATCCAATTTATCAATATCCGCTTCTGACTGAATGGTATTAGGAAAATTAGGTCCTTTCTTCTCTACCATCTCGTATGGTAGTCCCATGGCTTCAGGAATAACAAGAATATCTGAAAATATAATCGCAGCATCAACTCCTAATTCATCAATAGGCTGAATCGTAACTTCCGCAACTAGATCTGGCGTCGTAACCAACTCAATAAAACCTGAAAGACTAGCTCTTATGGCTCTATATTGAGGTAAGATTCTACCAGCTTGTCTCATCAACCATACTGGTGGTCTTTCTGTTTTCTCTCCTTTTACTGTTCTGAGGAAGATATCGTTTTCGTACGCCATTTGTTTATTTTTAGGTTAGACCGCTTCGCTTTAGGCTTTTCGACCGTTTCACTTTTAGATTATTAGACCTTATGTCGTTTGGGATTCAGTCAATTAGAATCTTGTAGAACATAAGAAATAAATTATTATCATTTGGGTTACACTGATTTCTAGAATAATAATTTCACGATTGCTTAATCAACAATTTCACACAAAGATAATCTCTAAAACCAAGTTTTCTTCTTTCTTTCGATTGTGGTGGTATATTTGACATTTCTTTGAAGAAAGAAAAACCGCAGAAGGATAAATAAATCGAATCAGAACGAAAAAACATACATGAATATAGCAATAATAGGATACGGAAAAATGGGAAAGACCATTGAAAAAATAGCGCTTCAAAGAGGTCACCACATCGTTATGAAGATCGATAATGAGAATAAAGCTGATCTGACAACAGACAACCTAAAGAAAGAGAAAGTAGACTTAGCTATAGAATTTACTAATCCTGAGTCGGCTTATGAAAATATTAATAAATGTTTTGAAGCAGGTGTGAAAGTCGTTTGTGGATCTACTGCATGGCTTGCCGATTGGGATAATGCCATAGCAAGCCTTGATAAAAACAAAGGGACAATGATCTATGCTTCTAACTTCAGTGTAGGTGTGAATATCTTCTTTGCTGTAAACAAACGCCTTGCAGAGCTAATGGACTCTCAATGGGATTATGAAGTAAGTATGAAAGAAATCCATCATACAGAAAAATTGGATGCTCCAAGTGGTACGGCCATAACACTCGCAGAAGGCATATCAGACAAAATGAAAAGAAAATCTGGATGGACTAAGAACCGAGAAGCAACAGATAAAGTACATATCAAGTCAGTGAGAGTAGATTCTGCACCGGGTACTCATAAGATTAAATATTCATCTTCAATAGATGAAATTGATATTATTCATAAAGCTAAATCGAGAGATGGATTTGCTCAAGGTGCTATAATGGCTGCAGAATTCCTGCATGATAAGAATGGGCTATTTACGATGGCCGATGTCTTAGGAATAGGATAATAAATTATAAATCTTATTCTTGCAGGAAACATATCTTTTAAATTAAAAGACCAACGTTCACAAACTTCAATTCGAAGTATCTGTAAACGTTGGTCTTACTTTTTAGAATAAAACTAATATGCTAATCTATCTAGATAACACATTCCCTTTAGCTCTATCGCTGCGGCCTAGTTAATTGCAACTTTTTGCCAAGAAACTCCTTGCTTAGTTTTTATACCAAGAATATAAACACCTTTTGATAATTCAATGGTAGATATACTGATACTTGTTTCGTTATATACTTTATTAGAAACTAATTGTCCTTGTGTATTTACGATCGATATTGACTCTATAATATCATTAGATTTGATATTAAGGTCAGCACCTGATTGAGCTGGAGAGGGATAAACACTAATATTAGTATTCAGAATATTCTCCTCTGTTGCTGTGACCAATACAATCACCTCATCCGTACAGTTATTTGCATCTTGAATTAATACAGTGTACATATCATCATTCAGACCAGAAAACATTGAATCATCTTGAAAACTTATCCCACCATCAATAGAATATTGATATGGTTCTGTTCCTCCTGTAGCAGCGACTGTGATAGATCCATTTCCTGTACCATCACTGTTAACGACACTTACTAATTCTAGAATAAGTTCATCTACATCTTCAATGACAAACTCAATTTCTGAAATACAATTCTGAACACTAATTATAGTAGCTAAGTATGTACCAGCTGGCAAACCAGAAAACATGCCAGTTGTGTTTATCATAGAATCTAGTTGGAATTCATATCCACTTGTCCCTCCATTTGCTAAAATCGTCACCGCACCGTCTACCATACCAAAACATGAAATATCTTGAATGGATTCGATTGACGCCGCAGGTACTCCTTCTACATTAATTTCTATCTGTTCTTCGTATGAGCAACCCGCATCATCCATTACGCTTAATGTGTAAGAACCTTGTTCTAAGTCCGCAAAAACTCCTGTATTATTTGATTGACCGTTCAAAGTGAACGCAAGTTCACCAGATCCGCCAATTGCTGAAACTTGAACCATGCCATATTCTTCTGTACCACAATTTATATTAAGTACAATAAGTGAATCAAATGATAAATTAGATACTTCAATTAATGACAATGTATCTGTAAATACACAACCATTATTACTCTCGACTGAAATTTCATATATGCCCGCAGAAAGTCCTTCAAATTCTGAAGTTTGCATATCTATCTGATTTAGGAAGAAGGTATATCCATCATTTCCGCCTGCAATAATTACTGAAATCATACCTGTGGAATCACTCTGACAGTTTGGATTGGTAATGTCATATGAAACATCAAAATCAGTATCTAAACCAATAGAAACTGAAACCTCTACTGTACAACCATTTGCATCTACGACATTAGCAATATAATTTCCTGAAGCTAAACTATCAAAAACACCAGATGTATTTAATAGACCATTTAAAGAATAACTATAACCAGGTGTTCCTCCCACCCCGATGAGAGATACACTACCTAAATTATCCACATCACAGTTGTCATTTACAATGTTCTCTACCATTAATAGTAATGTATCTGGTGATAGTATTTCGAAATCTACAACTAATGTGCAAGCATTCTGATCAGAGATTGTAACAGAATATTCTCCAGCACTCAAATTAGTAATAGGCAGACTTAGCAAAGAATCTTGATCCGAATACTTGAATATATAAGGGACAACGCCTCCAGATACGTTAAAATCTACACTCCCATTGGAATCGTAATAACAAGATAAATTAATGAGTTCGAGACTATCTACAGAAATTTGATCAGAAGCCGTTAACACTACTGTTTGACTCGTAAGACATGCATTACCATCCTCTACAAGAATCTCATAAGTCCCAGCTGATAATTCAGTAAATAATCCAGTATTAAATGGCCCATCACCATTTATAAAGTAATTATATCCATTGCTAGAATTTCCACCCGATGCCAGTGCGAACACCTCTCCATCATCCCCTTCAAAGCATGAAACATTGGTACCGTTGACATCTAGTATTAATTCATCCGATCCATCTAATACCACTGTTAGAGATGTGGTAGCCCCAATATTATCAGTGACAATAATTATATGTGTTCCAGCCCCAAGACCTGTAAAGTCCGAAGAGGAACCAACCGGTCCATTATCTATCGAATAGCCATATGGCGCTTCGCCACCAGAAGCAACAACAGAAATAGAACCATCATTTCCACCAAAACAGGATACATCATTAGAAAACGCTAGTTCAAGAGCTAGCGTTATTTCTGATCCAGGATTACTACTTAATACTGCCCAGTTCGCGATAAATGATCCTGGAAGAACTTCAGTAAACTCCCAGAATAAAGTATCACTCATAAAGCAAGTAATTCCTGAAGTCGCATTATTAATCAATAAGGTTACTTTCATTGAATCTGTAATAGGTACTGAATGATTAAAAAGCGAAAATGATTGATCGCCCCAATCTCCAGAAGTCGTTTCTTGATGAACAATAGCACCTGAAAAATCGGTAACCTCCCAATTGCAAATATTATCAAATCCAGAAGGAATATTAAAGAAACCAGCGTGATACAAATTAACACTGGTTTCTGTAGATGACGATATTTGAATTGCTACATTCTCACATTGGCTTTGGGCAGTTATGCAGAGTTGAAAAAATAAAAATGATAAAAGAAGGTTTTTCATATAACTATGTGGTTAAATAACAAATTAATAAAATGCATCACAGCAAAATAAACTATTATAACATAAAACCAATTTCGTGCAAAAAACTATAGGAGATCTCACTTATAACAATGAAACCCGCTAAATAACCCTTCTTCACGTCTAAACGTGAAGAAAAAATTATAAGATATCAACAATAATTACGGGACAAAATATTAGAAAACCACCCTTAAATAACGGCGGGAATAAATCAACTAGACGATAAGAAAGTCTAATTATTAGATAGCTTAATCGCTAACATCAACAATGAAATCTTTTTATATTTGGACTCCTTAATATCAAAATAGCCATACATTCTTCTCAAAGAAGATCCAATACCATCCACACTCATAAATGCCTTCTTTGCAATTTCTTTATTGGGAATAACAGGATCATCTAATAGAATATTAAGAACTAACCAATCCGTTTCATTCAGCTTTCTATCGATAAAGGATTCAATCTTATCTTTATCTAATTCAAATTTATTGGTTTGCGCCACAATAGAAGAATCTATGTTTTTTAACCTATCAATTTCTACAAGTAAACTATCTTTCTTTTTATTACTGGATTTTATAACTGATCTACTATAAAGAAAAACACCTAAAAGTAGAATAACAGAAATTATACCTATTGTATATGTTTTCTTTAAATGGTCAACTTTTAACTGCCCTTGCGTTTCTTCATTTTTTAGCTGATTCTTATAGATCTTAGCTTCATACTCATTCTGAATGGCTTCTCTTACGATTGAAGCCTTACTTTTTTGCATCTCCAAACTATCACTAAACATGACATGCTTCTCATGCATTGAAAGGGACAAGTCATACCTATTCTGTGATTTGTAGCATCTATAAAGCAATTCATATAAATCTACTTTCTGTTCGTTTTTAGTATCAGTTTTTACCATTTCCTGTACAGCTTCAGCCTTCTTCGTAGCATTATCTATATCAGTATCAAAATATAACTCAGCATCAAATGTAAGTACTTCAATAAGCTTAGAGTTATTCTTTAACTTTTGAACAATTGCAATACTTTTATTCAGATTTGATCTAGTTTCTTGTTTATCACCTAATTTATGAAACGACTTTGCAATTAGGAAATAACAATTCGATATTGCGAATTTGTTGTTATATTCTATTAATGTACTCAATGATTTTCTACACTCCACTATAGCTTCATTATATTTACCTTGTTCGTAATATATAGCACCTACATCAGCTAATAAACTAACCGCTTTCTTATCACGGCCGAGCTCATAATAAATATTTATTGACTCCATTAAATTTTCCAATGCAAGATCATAGCTGCCAATATGATAATACACTAATCCAATATTGTTTAATATCCTTGCTTCTCCTTTC
>CALKXE010000287.1 GCA_938003955.1 uncultured Saprospiraceae bacterium
TTATACTCTTGTTCCAACTCATGATGTAGATAAGCCATACTTATTCAATGGTTGGAAAAAGAGTTTTCGGTATATAGTTGGATCTCTAAAGAGAGGAAGGTTTGGAGAGTTGAAGAGGTTTGGCAAATGTTTAATTAGTGGTGTTGATCCGTTTGATACACATAGTAGGTTGATGGATTTAGCGGAACTTAGTAGCGTAAAGGCATATTTTTTTTTCTTGCAAAAAGGAAAAGATCGTGCTGATGAAAATCATGAAATCGATACACCAAAAATTAAAGACCTGTTTCAGCGGATAAGAGATAGAGAGCATATTATTGGTTATCATCCTTCGTATAATGCTTACAATGATGAAGTGCTTTTTAGAAAAGAAAAGCAGAATCTAGAGCGAATTACGGGTGAAGAAATAGATTGTGGGAGACATCATTTTTTAAGATGGGATGTTAAAGCTACGCCACAAATTTGGCAGGAGAATAATATGAAATGGGATAGTACACTGGGTTATGCAGATCATGCAGGATTCAGGTGTGGAGTATGTTATCCTTTTCCTCTATATGATCTTAAGAATAATCGTCAATTTGATGTTTATGAACGGCCGCTAATCGCGATGGAATGGTCATTGATTCATTATCAAGGATTGTCAATTGATCAAGCCGAAGCAAAAGTTAAAGAGTTAAAGAATCAAGTCAAAAAGTACAATGGAGAATTTGTCTTTTTATATCATAATTCCGCTTTTTTTGTAGATGAATATATAAACGTTTCAGACAGACTTTTAACTGCATTTTATAATTGAATAGATAGTAGTCAAGTTTTGTAGGGAATGAATGGTTATAAATTTTGAAAAAAACAACAATCAAAACGATAATACATAAAACGTTACATGCAGCTCTTGATAACATAGAGGCGATCTACTTATTCGGTAGTCATGCAAAGGGTAGTCAAAGTGAAAAAAGTGATATTGATATAGCTTTATTAAATAATGAGGATATAGGTGATGCTAGATTGTATGAGATTAAAACGGATTTAGAATTGGCCTTAAATTGTGATGTCGATCTAGTAGCATTAAGTCAATCAAACACAGTGCATAGGTTTCAAATAGTAGCATATGGGGAGCTGATCTATAAGAATGCTGATTTCGATCAAGATGACTATGAAAATAGAATCTGGCAGAACTACTATGATTTATTAGATGATATAAAACCAATGCTAGAAAATATTCAAAAAACTGGAAAGGTCTATGGATGAAATAGTATTAAGAAAGGCGGCGATTATAGAAAGATGCTATAAAAGAATACTTGAAGAGTATCAGGAAGGAAGAATAGACATCAAAACAGATGTTCTAAGACAGGATTCAATCCTATTAAATCTTCAGAGAATGTTGCAGGCTGCCATCGATATGGGGCAACATATCGTACGAATTAATAAAATTGGACCCCCAAAAGAGACAAGAGAAATTTTTCTTCAATTAGAAGAGAAAGGTCTCATAGACACACATTTAAAAATATCGTTACAAAAGATGGTGGGCTTTAGAAATTTAGCCATTCACGAATATGATAAGTTGAACTTAGAGATTGTTGAAAAAATAATAAAATATGGGACTAAAGACATCCTCACTTTTTCTTCTTTAATGGTAAAATCTCATTAGGAATGAATCAATAATAAAGTTACATTTTCCTACTTGTTATTTCACCTTTCTACAGCGTTAAAAAGCCTCGCCAATGTCCTGCATTGTCTGCGTTTTTTGCCTTGTTGAAAAATAAACTAACTACGTATAAAAACGCACTTTATTAATGGCTCATTCCTTAGTCTTCTTTAAGAGCAATAATAACCTTATAAAATGAAAAAAATATTAATTACTGGAGCTGCAGGTTTTCTTGGTTCTCATCTCTCAGATAGATTTATCAAAGAAGGTTATGAGGTTATTGGAATGGATAATCTGATCACAGGCAGTATGGATAACATTGAACATCTTATGCCGCTGGAAGAATTTACATTCTACCATCATGATGTAAGTAAGTTCGTTCATGTGCCAGGTGATTTGCATTATATACTACACTTTGCGTCGCCGGCAAGTCCGATTGATTACCTCAAGATGCCGATACAGACATTAAAAGTGGGGTCACTAGGAACACATAATTTACTAGGACTTGCTAAAGCTAAAAATGCAAGAATGCTAATTGCCAGTACAAGTGAAGTATACGGCGATCCATTGGTTAATCCACAACCTGAAGAATACTGGGGGAATGTGAATCCTGTAGGACCAAGGGGCGTATATGATGAAGCCAAGCGATTTCAAGAAGCGATGACGATGGCCTACCATACCTATCATGGGTTAGAGACTAGGATTGTAAGAATATTTAATACATATGGTCCGAGAATGAGATTTAATGATGGACGTGCTCTGCCGGCATTTTTCTGGCAAGCAATGACCAATGAAGATATTACTGTCTTCGGAGATGGCAGTCAGACTAGAGCTTTCTGTTATGTTGATGACTTGGTAGAAGGTATATTTCGCTTGTTGTTTAGTGATTATTCACAGCCAGTCAATATTGGAAATCCTGATGAAATCAGTATTTTACAAGCTGCACAAGAGGTGGTAGATCTAGTAGATGGTACAACGTCAAAAATAGTATTCAAAGGACTGCCTAAAGATGATCCAAAAGTAAGAAGACCTGATATTACAAAAGCGAAGGAAATTTTAAATTGGAGCCCAACTGTAGATAGAGCCGAAGGACTTAGAAGAACTTACGACTACTTCAAAACGAAAATAAATAACTAAGCTGCTTCTATTAAGAAATATAAAAAGCGTAGTTAATCTAATAGTTAAAAGTCTAAAAGCGCAGCGGTCTAAAAATCTAAATTAATGAAAGGAATAATACTAGCCGGAGGATCTGGCTCCAGGCTATACCCGATCACAAAAGCAATCAGTAAGCAACTCATGCCGATCTATGACAAGCCGATGATCTACTATCCATTATCTGTTTTGATGCTTGCTGGGATAAATGAGATTTTGATTATCACTACTCCGGAAGATCAAGCAAGTTTTATAAGATTGTTAGGTGATGGCTCGGAATTAGGTTGCCGATTCGAATACGTGGTGCAAGAAGTACCGAATGGACTTGCTCAAGCTTTTGTACTGGGTGCAGATTTTATAAATGGTGATAATTGTGCACTTATTCTTGGAGATAATAT
>CALKXE010000288.1 GCA_938003955.1 uncultured Saprospiraceae bacterium
CAAATATCTAAAGTGCCATCACCGACTGGATCGGCAGTTCCTTCTATCAGACATGCGCCTGTTCCGCCATTTGTATAGGTTAAAATTGCAGGCGTGAATGTCTGTAGTTCATCACAACTTATAGTCACACTAGCTGGTGGATCTACGAATGCAGCTTCTGGTACTGGTGTAACAGTAACTGTCTGCATGTGTGTAATCATTCGATCACAATCATCTTCAAATTCCCAGGTATAAGTAACCATGTTTCCGCAAATATCTAAAGTGCCATCACCGACTGGATCGGCAGTTCCTTCTATCAGACATGCGCCTGTTCCGCCATTGGTATAGGTTAAAATTGCAGGCGTGAATGTCTGTAATTCATCACAACTTATAGTCACACTTGCTGGTGGATTTACAAATGCAGCCTCTGGTACAGGCTCTACAGTAACTGTCTGCATATGTGTAATCATTCGACCACAATCATCTTCAAATTCCCAAGTGTAGGTAACCATATTGCCACAGATATCTAAAGTGCCGTCACCGACTGGATCTACTGTTCCTTCTATCAGACATGCACCTGTACCGCCGTTGGTATAGGTGAGTATAGCTGGTGTAAATACCTGTAATTCATCACATGTAATAGTAACATCTGCAGGAGGATCTACGAATGATGCTTCTAGTACCGGTGTAACTGTAACTGTTTGCATGTGTGTAATCATTCGATCACAATCATCTTCAAATTCCCAAGTGTAGGTAACCGTGTTTCCACAAATATCTAAGGTGCCGTCACCGACTGGATCTATTGTTCCTTCTATCAGACATGCACCTGTGCCGCCGTTGGTATAGGTTAAAATTGCAGGCGTGAATGTCTGTAATTCATCACATGTAATAGTAATATCTGCAGGAGGATCTACGAAAGCAGCTTCGGGTACTGGTGTAACTGTAACTGTCTGCATGTGTGTAATCATTCGGTTACAATCATCTTCAAATTCCCAAGTGTAGGTAACCATGTTTCCACAAATATCTAAGGTGCCGTCACCGACTGGATCGATTGTGCCTTCTATTTGACATGCGCCTGTTCCACCATTGGTATAGGTAAGTATAGCTGGTGTAAATACTTGTAGTTCATCACAACTTATGGTAACACTTGCTGGCGGATCTACGAATGCAGCTTCTGGTACTGGTGTAACTGTAACTGTCTGCATGTGTGTAATCATTCGATCACAATCATCTTCAAATTCCCATGTGTAGGTAACCATGTTACCACAAATATCCAAGGTTCCATCTCCGATCGGATCTACTGTTCCTTCTATTTGACATGCGCCTGTACCGCCATTGGTATAGGTTAAAATTGCTGGTGTAAATGTCTGTAATTCATCACAACTTATAGTTACACTGGCTGGCGGATCTACGAATGCAGCTTCTGTTACTGGTGTAACTGTAACTGTCTGCATATGTGTAATCATTCGATCACAATCATCTTCAAATTCCCAAGTGTAAATTACCGAATTGCCACATGTATCTAACATTCCGTCTCCAACAGGGTCGATTGTTCCTTCAATAATACAGTTGCCTACACCATTATTAGTATAACTTAGGATTTCAGGTACAAATGTTAGGAGTTCATCACAATCAATAGTAATATCCGCAGGTGGATTCACAAATGCAGCCACTAATGCTGGCTCTACGGTCACAATCTGACTGTGCATAATTGTTCGGTTACATTGATCTGTAAATTCCCATGAAAAAGTAATTGAATTACCACAAGGCTCATGAACATCGGTAGTGGTCGGATCTACAGAACCACTAATTTCACATGCTCCTATTTGATCATTTGAATAATTTAATATTTCCGGGGTGAACGTCTGCCATTCAAGACATGAAATTGTAATGTCATCAGGAGGGTCAATAAAGTCATTGGCTGCACCGACTTCTTCTACTGTTACAACTTGTGTATGTGTTATAGTACGGTTGCAATCATCTGTAAATTCCCAAGTATAGGCTACCGCGCTTCCACAAACATCAAAAGTGCCATCAATCATAGGTGAAATATTGCCACTAATTTCACAAATACCTAAACCTGAATTTGTATATTCTAAAATTAGTGGAACGAATATTTGAGCGGTATCGCAATTTATTATACTATCTGCTGGCATTGTGGTAAATACTGGCGGCGGCAGAGGCTCAATAGTAATTGTTTGGATATGTGTTTGTTCATTAGCACAGCTATCGATTAGGGTCCAAGTTCTAGTTATTGTACCTCCATCACAATCTGTGACTGAAGAATCCTCTATTCCACTTATTGATCCCATTCCCAAACAGTTATCAGTCCAATCAACATCTGGCGAGGTCGGTACCTCATCTATACAATTAAAAGTGATACTGGCTGGAGGACTATCAAACATAGGAGCCTCCGTATCCTCAAAAGTGACAATGGTACTTATTAGCTCACAACACTCTAATGCATCCATGCAATCAATTACTGAAATATCGTCTCCAATTATTGGCATTACTGAAATAGAATCTTCCCAATAATTCCAACCAAAAACTTCAAATTCTCCACAATAGTCATAAGTATATTGTCCAGTACTTGTTGTAATAATATCAACTATTTCATCTGCTGAATCCACTATTAATATATTGGTAAAATATCCCTCTGATTCATTATGGCCAGTAATTGTAATATCTGTCGTTTCTCCAGGGCATAATGTCTGAGGTGTTGCTGTTATCATACCTGCTTCAGATTCGCAGCATTCATTTACTAAAACCTCTACTTCTCCGATTATTTCGCAAGTTCCTGCACCTACTGTTACAGAATACATAGTAGTGGCCGCAGGACTTACCGTAATCGCATTTGTGCTTTCTCCTGTACTCCAGGCGTAGCTATTACAACCTGCACCGGCATCTATTTCGATAGATTCTCCACTACAAATAGGTCCAAATTGTTCAGGTATTTGGATCCCTGAACTTAATATCTGAATAGGTATATTTACTGTAAAAACGCATCCCGCTGGCATATTCCAATTTCCCGTTTCTCCATCATCCGTAAATATAAATGAGATTGTTTCTTCTACATCACCTGCTTCAATTGGGCAATACTCTAGCTTAAATCCAAAAGTTGGGCAATCCGTTGTACAATCAACTCCCCAATTATTTGAGGGGTCACCATCATTAGCTCCGCCCCCTGCTCCACCACAATTTGAACTACTACCTGTACCGTCGAAGTAGAAACCTCCCATATTGTAAGCTGTATTGGAACAGTCTCCAGTAATATCATCTTCAAATTGCCAGTCTGCAGGAACTATCCCCGCTGCACTTGACCACCCAGAAGATGCATCAAATGAAACCCCATGTATCCAATTGATATTGTTTCCTTGCTGCCAATCAAATGTTATATCTAGTTCAAAAAAGATGGTTCCACAATCAAAAGCTTGAACTTGTAAGGGGTTTCCTGTTGCTTCATTACCAGGACCTATTGTGCCCGCAGTGGTTGAAGTTGATGTTATTTGTGTTGAATTAGTATCCGTTATTTGAACGGTGACATTACAAATAGAACAGTCGGTTCCAGTACATTGAGAAAAAATATCAGTAATGAAAAAAATAAATAAAAGACAGACAAAAAACCTCATGCAATTATATTTAGACACTTGTAGTTAAACAAGCGTTTAGGTGTTTAAAAATAATTCCCGCAAAGATTAATTGTTAAAAAAATAAATATTACTCAGTTCTAGAAATGCGCTAATTGCCCTATGTTAGAATACTGGTGTTACGTAGAAAAACCTACAAAGGTTTGTTGAGAATTATAAATGTTTTATATTCTGTTATTTAATAAAATAGCGGAATATAGAGCACCTTTAATTCTTTCCTCTTTGTAAGATTTTTCTGCAGTTTATCAACAGAAGAGATCTGTTAATAAAGTATTGTATACCTGAATTTTAAATAGGGCCTAATACCAATTGAGTTCATAATTTACTGTTTCTTCCAGATCGAGTGTTTACTTCGTAAGCCATCTCTTGTACCAGATGAACCATCGCCGCATATATTTAGCTTTATTCGATGATATCCATCGTTAAAAATACTCGCTGTAGCTAATGCTACATCTACGTTTTTAACGCGCGTTTTCTTTGCAAGAAAGCCACTCTTACACCTCGACTCTCCTCGAATAATTCCTAAATCTTATACGGCATTATCAAACTCAAATGGTATAAAATTATTTCATTGAATAAGATTAGCCATTTAGCAAAAGCAATAATATATCTTTTACTATTATAAGAGAAGCATACCTTCATTTTCGCTGCTAATGTTGCAACATAAAATAATAATATTTTTCAAGTTCAATAACGAGTTGTAAATACAGCACTAAGTAATCGCTAAAAACGATAATTTAACCCCCCTCCAAGCTTAACAAATGATGGCAAAACAGAGATGTTATCTTCGATACTCCAGTTGTTAAGTGATTGTTCTCCTCTTGCATGAAGATTGAATTTTAATTTCTTACTTAATAAGATGTTTATATCCATTCCTCCTTCTATTCCCCAGTTAGATTTTCGATAGATTGGTTGTGCTGTGCTGTAGGTGATGATATCGAAATTATTGCTAATCGTCTTTCCTTTGCTAAGTACCAAAAATGAATAAGATGCTCCAATAGATAAGCCTATTTCAATAGGACCGAGAGTAGCAGATCTTTGGATACCTATGTTAAGAGAGTTTGATCTGAAGGTGTTATAATATTCGTAACTATGCGTTACTGTACTTAATCCTACGGTATCTGCATGCGTATGGCTTTGTTGACCAGTAAGAGAATTAGTTGTAGTATGAACCAATGCATTTTTAATAGGTCTTAGTACTTCTCTTGTAGTGTTGATCTCAAATTTTTGAACAGCAAACCTGTGTTCGTACCCAGTATATAAATTGTACTTTTCGCCACTTAGCAGTGGTGCACGGAAGCCAAGATAGTACCCTGGTAACCAAGTGCTATATTTAGCTCTATCATCAGCTCCATCATATAAGCCGAATCCCAAAAGAGTCCCGGTATATATGGTAGGGGAGATCACCCTTTTTGTTTCTGGAGTGAAACGATCTACTTTTTCTTTTTTCTCTTGATTTATCCATTCGATATTGGATAACTTTCTATAATACTCCAGAGGCTGAGGTCTATTAAGTAACAAGGAATAGATTTCTACTTTTGGTCGATCAATAGTTTTTATAGCAATCTTTGACGTAGCACCATCCGTTATATTTGAAAAGAAGGAATTATTGTTTACTTCGCTTTGCGAAGCCTTGTCTCCTTCAGCTAATTCTATACTTTGATTTGCAGCTACTGTAGTTGTTTCAGAGCTAGGTTTGTTTACATTTAAATATGGTTTGTGTTCTGTAAGGGATTCTAATTTGGGATTAGATTGAATAAGAATGTTATTAGCTGTTTCTTTTGTTTTTGTGATCGTTTGATCTACAGTTACAACTTCTACTTTTGAATTAAGAGTCGTGTTTTCTTTTGTTTTATTAATACTAGATTTGGGTGTTTCTAGGAGTGTGTTGTTATTTGATTCTATGTTTTTTGCCTCTGGTTGATTCAAGTTTTCAAAGGTGAGATTCGATATGATAAACGCTAGAATGATAAGTGAAGCTATACCGCCAAACCAAAACCAAAGAACGGGTCTCTTTTTGGACTCCTCACGGTCTAGTACATCATAGATGTCTTGATTCATTTCAGACCATGAAAATTCTGCAGGCACTTCATCGTGACTATCGGCATTGAAAATATCTGATACTTTTTTGTCAAAAGAGTCCATATGCAATATTTTTACGGTTATCAATTAGATTTTTTTGCATCCATTTCTTTGCTCTAGCTAGCTGTGAGCGAGAAGTTTCTTTCTTGATGTTTAATTTCTGGGATATCTCACCATGATCATAACCATCTATCACGTTCAACATAAATACAATCTTATATCCTTCTGGCATACCAGAGAGTGCTTTTAGAATGTCTTTTTTTGTCAACTGATCATAGTTATCATTGCTGACCATTTTTGTTTCTTGTATCTGATCTACAGATGTTAGAATTGGCAATCTTTTATTCTTTCTAATATACATCAAACATTCATTGACCACAATCTTTCTCAACCAAGTATTGAATGTTCCTTTTGAATCATCATATTTATGGACGTTTTTAAAAACCTTCACAAATGATTCCTGTATGATATCCTTTTGATCCTCCTTGTTTGGTAAGTATCTGGATACAATACTGTAAGTGTAAGGTATGCATGAGTTATAGAGTGAACTGTGAGCTTCTCTATTTCCTTTTATACAATTTGATATGATAAGTTTGTCAACCAAGGATGATATTATGTTTCTAGGGAATTATCGTTAAATACGACTTTGTATTATATGAGTATTTCTTAGAAAGAGATGAAAGAAATAATCAAGAATGCAGATTTGCACCCTTGATTATTATTACTAACGCTTAATTATGAGTATTCTTTTTTATGCTTAGCATCCAAAGACTAATACTTCCAGTGCTTCTAGATCTGCAATCGTTACTGTTTCTCCATCTTGAGTAACTGTAATAGGGAACGCAATTCCGGCTCCCGTGCTCAATTGTTCTAATGCACTTTCTACATTGTTTACTTCTACATCATTATCAAGTGTTACCGGATAATTGATCTGGTAGCAATCAAAATCTGGGTTTTCATTTATTATAAAAAATAAGAATGCTATTTCATCTCCTTCTGGTCCTTCAAAGTCGAATCCACAAGCTTCTAATGCTGTATATAGTTCGTCTTCACTATTGACTGTAACCTCCGTTCCTTCATCATCTGCAAGTGTCAACGGATATCCAAATCCTGCAAAGTTACCCTCAATGAGAAGTGCAGAAAGTGCATTTTCATCAGCTACTGTTTGCTCTGTAATATTTCCGTCTACATCAATAACTAATGCTGTCGCTGGGAATACAACGGAATAACAACCGATGCTACCTATTCCAAATCCACAATCAAAACCTGTACCTGTAGTATCTCCTTCATAAACGCCAGTATTACATTCTGTAAGTAATTCAAAAAGACCATCAATGTTATCAGCTGATACTGTCTCGCCTTCCTCGTCAATAAGATTTATTGGAAATGTAAATAGTAGTTCTGGATTCTCCGTTAATAATTCAATAAATTCATCTTCTGTGTCAGCTGAGTAAGTATTGTTGTCAAAGTCAGTTAAAGCTACAGGGTAAGCCAATTGGTAACAAGAATTTAGTTCTCCTATTAAGAAAGCTGGAAAAACATCTTCTCCTGTTGGGTCTTCTTCCCATCCTGTGTCTGGTATGCAGCTTGCGAATGCTTCGCCTAAGTCTTCTCCATTATTTATAACACTTGTTTCTCCATCTGAGTATGTAATGTTTATTGGATAGACAAAATCAACGCTTGTATTAGGATCTTCTTCTAGTCCAGTTAGTGCAGCTTCCAAATCTTCTTCTGATTCGATTGTTACGTTTTCGCCATTTATATTTAGTTGAAATGGAGTGTCGATTTCAAAACATGCTAATTCTAGGCCTTCTCCATCTGATCTACCAGTTACTTCACCTACAAGTGCATTTGTTGTTGTTGCTGTTACTTCTACTTCAGGATCCGTTTGTGTTGTTTCACCTTTGTTTTCCTTAGTACATGATGAGAATGTAATCATGGCTAAAAATGTTAGCAGGAATAATGATTTTAAAATTTTCATATTTTATTTTTTTGTGAGATTAGTAAAGTGATTTAAATCACTTTACTGTAGACATCTCAATTATTAATTTTTATTTTTTAATGTTGTCGTTCGAACTACATCATACTATATGCTCATACGGTAAAAAACGATGCATGGATAGCTAAGTTTTTTTTATTTATGATTTCAAAAAGCTTTTTAAAACAGATCTGGATGTTTTTTAAATAAAAAAAGACCCACCAAAATGGCAGGTCCTATTCTATATTCCTAAATGTAGTTTGAATTATATCTCCCCAACTACAGCTTCTGTTACATTGATGATGTGATCGCCAACTTTCTCTAATGAAGAGTAGATGTTATTATAAACCATTGCAGATTTTACGTTATAATCTTCTTCTCCGATTTTAGTCAAATTCTCTTTTCTGAATTTGTCTCTCATCTTATTGATATCATATTCTAAGTCTACAGCTTTCACCTTTGATACTTCATCATAATGTGGATTGTTTAGATTGTCGACCATTACTTGGAATGCTTCGTCGACTTTCGCCATCATGTCATTAATGTTATTTCTCTGATTTGGAGTGAAGTATGTCTTATTCTCATTCTTCTGCTCAATTGTCTTAGAAACTTGGAAGTAGATATCACCGATTCTTTCTAGATCATTACAGATGTTAAGGATACTTCTAAGTCTTAAACTTGTCCGTGGTGTAATTTTCTGATCAGATAATTTTGTGATGTACTCCGTAATTTCGATTTCCATCTTATCTGTGATGTCTTCATATTTGTTTAATTTCTTATGAAGTTTCCTTTGCTTTTTGCTATCCGTTTCATTGATTAGATCTCTGGCGAAACCGCTCATTCTGCTCGCAACTTCACCGAAGTGTGCTGTTTCTTTTTGTAATTCAACAGTAGCTAGTTCTGGAGTACGAATACCTGCAGAGATAAATTTCAATCTGTGCTCTTCGTTTGCACCTTCTTTTTCTGGAACAGTTTTGATTGCCATCTTCACCAACCAGTTCACAAATGGTAACATAAGTATCACATTGATGATGTTGAAAGTGGTGTGGAAGGCCGCGAGTTTGTAAGTATTCATTATGTTTTCTTGATCCAGGTCATCTTGCTTGATTTTTATTCCTTTTTCAAATATGTCAGAAAAACTATCCACAAAACCACTTAAGTAAGTAAGAATCCACGGTAATAAAATAATCATCCATGTCACACCTATGATGTTAAACAGAGAGTGAATTCTTGCTGATCTCTT
>CALKXE010000289.1 GCA_938003955.1 uncultured Saprospiraceae bacterium
GCTCAATCGTAAGATTGGGCTTTTTTTATGCCCTAATATTGACGTATCAATTCTGCCTCGCCGCCGCCACCTAGGGATTCCTCATCATCGCTGTAATATGGCGTTCTTCCAGTCAGTTGTCCTACATAACCGATCCAAAAAGCACAGTATAGAACAAAACTAACATATAGTCAATTACACGAATTTTACTGTTTGTAAAGGATTTAAGTGGCGAAAATGTAGTTAATAATTCAATCTAGCATAAAAAGAAGCAAAGCAACCATTTACATAGTTGCTTTGCCATATTACATTGAATTAGGACTTTTTAGCCCTTATTGTTTTATGATTATTTCCACTCACTTTTTTGAGTGACTCTTCTGATAATTTTCTAACGCTTATTGGTGGTATTTTATTAAACCCCTTTTCTTTCCAATGTTGTGTAATGTTAGCGTTTCCACTAATAGTTTTTTGAATAATAATATCCATTTTAATAAATTTTGTAATTAATAAATAATATAGAAAAATCTTATCTGAAACGATAATCAGAGGTAGAAAGAAGGAAGCCTCTTAGTGTTTGGATTATAATAAAAAACTAACAACAAGCTCTTAAACCAATATGTAATTTGATTATTGAGCTGTCTAAAACGAGAATTTGAATATTTAAAATAGTCTATAGGAGTCTTGATGATAAGCCAAAAGCTCATCACTAAAATCCAAATAATATAGTCTATCAAATAATTCATATTTTCAAATATAAAGGATTACGAACATAAAGTCAAGTTATAAGTAGTTGAATTTACTAAAGTAGCGTCTAATTGTATCTTATTTGTACCTATTAAGTATAACTAGCTGATTGTCAATTTAGGTTACTTTCTGTAGTCGAATTTATCCCTATCAAGCAAAGCGAGCATCGGGATAATATATAGTAACCCGAAAAGCAAAATCCCTATCAAGCAAAGCGAGCATCAGTATAATCTAATCACAAACAACCTAACTCAACCTAAAAAAGACCAGAGCACTTATTTGATCTTAAAAAGTCGCGCAATTATCTGTGTGTAAAACAAATTGCACAAAATCTAAATTAACATCTAGTGGTCAACATCTAGAAGCAGTTCTGCGATTCAAGCGATTTAGCGATTCACGCAGAAAGCTCTTTTAAAAATCTATAGCTTATTCTTTCACATAAGTGCAATTTGTTCTATACACAATTATTTGAGCGCTAATTTTATTATAAAATACTTAGTATCTTTATGTTAAATCAATTAAATTAACCTTTAGTGGCAAGAACTTTGTGCCACTCATGATTGAAACGATCAATCAACTTTAATCAATTTACAAAACCAATTACATGAAAATTAGACTTACGTTATTCGTGCTTTCTTTTCTTATTATTTCTATTGCTCAAGGTCAAAGTGTGGACTATAGCTTAAGTAATGAAATAAAAGTATGGACCTTAGAATTCCCTACTGATTTAATAAGTACTAAGGGTAATGGGAAAATAATCCATACCGGTGCTCCAATGATAAATAAGATAAAATCTTATTGGGTTGACTTTTCTAATCCAGATAGTCCAACCCGGGAGAAATTTGGAACGCCGTTTGACAAGAGTTACGCTAAAAACTTTGTCAATCTAGGTGATAGAATATTCTGGTCATTGTCTGTAAAAGATAAAAAATCCAAGCAACTATATGATATGCTAGTTGAGTATGATGAACATGGAAAAGTGTTGGAAATAATGAAGATAGACAGTTCTGACTATTCTAAATATGGAGAACTGCCAACTCAATTAATAAGATATTCGCCAGATTCCAGTAAGGTATTATTGCTCAATATAGTTGATGAGGATCATAATAGTGATCCGTACTTGATTCGAGCAATTGTTATAGACTCTAATGCTAAACAGGTATCTAAGTATTCTTTTCTTGATGAAAGTAAGAAGAGTCAGAAAATGATAGATTTAACTGATTGTCAAGTGGCTAATGATGGTAGTTTTACTATTGTTGAAAAAAAGTATTTTGATAAACCAGATGAATCAAGAAAAATAGGAAAAAAGAAAGTCGCTAATTACCATCTGTCAGTTATCGATGTTGATAAAGACGGAAAGGTTTCTGTCGATGATTTAGAAAGTACTGGTGGATTCTTTGATGCATGTAGAATCTTTAACTTTAAGAATGGTACCGTAATGTTAGCATATGCAAAGCGTGGCAAACGTGAAGACTCATCAGTAAAGGGATTTGACTTTTTTGTAAAAAAACCAGGAGATACTGAATATACTGTTGTGGAACATCTTTTCTCTCAGGCAGAGATTGACCGATTTGGAAAATGGGATAAAAGAGATCTTGGATTTGTGGGGCATGCTATTGTTCAAGCTCAGTATCAGGAAAAAGGGGATGATAAGATTTTGTTCCTTTTAGAAAAAAGTAATTACATTTCGAAAAGACAAGGGGATATGCTTATGCAGTACCATGTCCTAGGTTCGTCCCTTATCGTGGAAATTGATAGTGATGCAAGGATTACAGAAACGACATTGGTGCCTAAGTATAATGAAAATCAGTTCCTTCAACCCCAATCTCTTATTATAAATTATAAAGGTAAGCCGGCGTTGTTATATTCTGATCTTAATACAAATGAAGACAGAGAGATTAAAGACTATAAAAAATTTCACAAGGTAAAAATGTTTAGGAGTGCTTATGTAAGTGAAGTAATAGCCTACAAAAGTGATTCGGGTGAGCTCATTCGAGAATATTTTGAGGACATTAAAAAGCTATTTATCTACAGACAGTTTGCCTATACAAACGATAAGGGGGAAGTTGTAGTGCCTGCAACCAAGAAAGCAAACTTAGTAAAACGGAACTTGTTATTTATTACCATAGAAAATTCTAAAATGAATTAATTTCAAAACTTAAGCCTTTTCAATCAATTTCAAGTTAATAGTCGATTACATTCAATTAACTAACATTTACGATATAACTTTTATGAAAAATATATTACTTATCCTATTCATTTTATCTTGTATAGGGAATATTAACGGTCAAGATGATAGCCGATTAGGGATGAAATTAGGATATGGATCAAAATTATTGAGTCATCAAATATTTGGCGTGCAAAATGACCATTTTCTAATCAAAATTGGCGTAGAAAAAGGGGTGAGAATCTATAGGAATGGTGGCTTCTTTTTTGGAGGTGAATTGTCATTTGCTAACGTAAAAGTGCCAAGCAGTAGAAATGGAGTTTTTGGTCCCGTAATACCGGGGTTTGAAGACAATATATTGATAGCTGGAATCTACGGTGGAATAAAAAGGGAATATTTTGAAGGTTTATTTTATTCGTCTATTGGAATGTTAGTTGAATATGATATTGGTGGTTCGGATGCATATTCATACGCTAGACAAAACGGAATCGGATTATTTCTGCTTCTGGGTAAGGATATACACATTAACGACACCTATGTAATTAGTGTGGAACCAGGAATTAGAGCCAGGAGTGGTTTCCAATTTAATGGAAATAATGGTGCGATAGGTGAATCAAATCATAGTGCAATTCTTGATTTTCATTTGAATGTCGGATTTGCTTGCAAGGTTTTTTGATTCGGTTGGCTTATTTTATTGCCCCAAAATCAAACCTAGATCGAGGATAAAACTTCCAAGTATTATTTCATCTCTTTTTATATACGTATCATAATTTACTTTTTTAATCGCCTTAGTTAATTCTTTGGGGAAGTGGTCAAATCATAAACTGTCCCAGTTTTGAATTACTTTTTATTATCGAAAGTAGAAGCTACAAAAATAGCATCAAACCAATAAATGGTATCACTGTTAGCGATGCCATCTAAAATATCTTTGCGTGGGAATATTTAAGTTATCTTTGGATCATTACCAATCAGAAAATAATTCACCATGAACAAAACACTTACTACGGTACTATTTGCTATTACATTTATATGTTTTTCAAATGCACAAGATTCCTCTACCCAATTAGCAACCATCACTGAGGGAGACGCTTTTAATAGTGCTGGTCTTGGGGTGACCTTCACTGGAGTGGTGATGTCTGATGGAAACTTATACTTCCAAGGATCATCTAATGGATTTAGAGAATCTGTATGGAAAACGGATGGCACGGTCGATGGAACCACTAGATTACTCCAGGAATCAGGTGAATTTGGCGGTGATTGGTCTCAAAAATTATTTATCGATCAAGGTGTAATATTAAATATCGATGAAGGTTGGAACATACTCAGGCCTGGATCAGATATATTGGAAGCATTAGATAATTTGCCAGCTGACAGATTTAGAAGTATTGATAAAGTATCAGATGGTTCTTATTATATCACAGTAGAAAGAGACGATAATATTATTCTATATACTTCCAGTGCAGATTTTTCTGAGGTGAATGAAGTGGGAGTAATACACCCTGATGCAAATTTTTTATTACTA
>CALKXE010000290.1 GCA_938003955.1 uncultured Saprospiraceae bacterium
AAAAAGGGCACAACAAATGTTGCGCCCTCCTGTAAATCGAATTCTTGATTTATTTATTAGAAATCAAATGTGATACCTTGTGCCAATGGCAATGTAGTACTATAGTTGATTGTATTTGTCTGTCTTCTCATGTATGCTTTCCATGCGTCAGATCCTGACTCACGTCCTCCACCTGTTTCTTTTTCACCACCGAATGCTCCACCGATCTCAGCTCCACTGGTTCCGATATTTACATTTGCGATACCACAATCAGATCCGTTGTTAGAAAGGAACAATTCCGCTTCTCTCAAGTTCGTAGTCATGATTGCTGATGAAAGACCTTGTGGTACATCATTTTGCATAGCGATTGCATTCTCTAATTCTCCTTTGTATTTCATTAGATACAAGATCGGTGCGAATGTTTCGTGCTGTACGATCTTCATTTTGTTATCCGCCTCTGCAACTGCAGGTTTCACATAACATCCACTTTCGTAGCCTTTACCTTTAAGCACTCCACCTTTCACGATATAGTTAGCACCTTCAGCTTTACCTTGTTTAATTGCATCTGCGAATGTATCCACAGCGTCCGTATCGATAAGAGGTCCCATGTGCATTTTTGCGTCAAGAGGATTTCCTATTTTGATTTGCTTGTATGCTTTTACAAGAGATTTTCTTACTTTATCATATACATCTTCGTGTACGATCAATCTTCTTGTTGATGTACATCTCTGACCACATGTTCCTACCGCTCCGAATACTGCACCTGTCAATAACAAGTTCATATCTGCATTTGGAGTAACGATGATTGCATTGTTACCACCTAGCTCTAATAGAGACTTTCCGAATCTTTCTGCAACCTTAGCGCCTACAATTCTACCCATTCGGCTAGACCCTGTAGCTGATACTAAAGGTACTCTCGTATCGGCAGTCATCAACTCACCGATTTTGTAATCTCCATTTACAACACAACTAACACCTTCTGGTACTTTGTTATCTTTTAATACTTTCATGAATAGATTCTGACAAGCTACTCCACACATTGGCGCTTTCTCAGAAGGCTTCCATACTGATGTATTTCCACAGACAAGAGCGATCATAGAGTTCCACGACCATACTGCAACAGGAAAGTTGAATGCTGATATAATACCAACAACACCAAGTGGGTGCCACTGCTCATACATTCTATGGTTTGGTCTTTCTGAATGCATCGTCAGACCGTATAATTGTCTTGATAATCCAACTGCGAAATCACAGATATCGATCATCTCTTGTACCTCTCCGTATCCTTCTTGAAGAGACTTACCCATTTCGTAAGAAACTAGATTTCCAAGAGCCTCTTTATTAGCTCTTAATGCATCACCATATTGTCTTACGATATCACCTCTTTTTGGTGCAGGAATCTGTCTCCAAGCAATTGCCGCTTTCTGAGATGTCTTGATTACTTTTTCGTATTCTTTCTTAGTTGTTACACTTACGCTTCCGATCAACTTACCATCTACTGGAGAATAAGATTCGATATATTCACCAGAGTTTGATGATTTCAGTCCTGTCGATGTACCGTCATTCTTCTTGAGCAGTCCAAGTTTTTTTAAAAAACTAGTTTTCATATGATTAGGTTTAAATTTTCTAATTAATTCGATTCTTTCAAATCTGCCACAAAGGTATGAAAGATGGGGACTAATAGCGAATTATGAATTTCGAATTTCGAACTTGGTGTGCTGATGGAACACGGATGGGGCGGATTTAGCGGATTAGGACGGATTTTTTATAAAAAAGCTGTCATTAGATACAAGTAAAAGATCAACGATAATCTTCTCCAAATAAACAAATACAAGAAAACTTCACAATACCAATAAGACAACTAATAATCAATCTCTATTAACCCTTAATTTTCTCCTCTATCAAATATGCCAGCTCCAGCGCTTTCAGTCCAGCTTCAACAGGAACAGAAACTGCTATATTGTTTCTGATCGCATTATGAAAATCGGTTAGCTCATCTACTATTGCATTATTCTCGACGATTTCTGGCGTTTCTATATTGATTATTTTCTTACCAGTCGAAGTATCAATAGTCATATGATTGACAGCTTCTTCGTCAGACACTTCTTCAAGTTTCACGATCTGCGTTTCTTTTTTGAGGAAGTCGAGACTTATATATTCATTTCCTTGAAACATACGAAGCTTACGCATCTGCTTCATGCTGATTCGGCTGGCAGTAAGATTAGCAACACATCCATTTTGAAAGGTAATTCTCGCATTACAAATATCCGGTGTATCATTGACAACACATACTCCATTGGCTTGCACATCGAGTACTTCACTATCTACTAATTGCAACACCAAGTCCAAATCATGAATCATAAGATCAAGTATCACCGACACATCATTACCTCTTGTATTGAATGTGGTCAATCTATGTCCTTCAATAAATTTCGGCTGTACCTTCCTATCTCTTAATGAAACAATCGCTGGATTGTATCTTTCCACATGACCGATTTGAACTTTTACATTTTGATTTCTAGTCGCCTCAACTAATATTTTAGCCTCCTCTATTGTCGAGCAGATTGGCTTTTCTATAAATGCATGCTTCCCTTTTTTGATAGCCTTAATGGCCAATTCATAGTGCGTAATTGTTGCACTTACTATATCGACTGCATCTACTGCATCAATAAGCTTATCCGGAGAATCAAAAATTGGTATTGAAAAATTGTCTGTTACAAATTTCTGAGCTACTGGATCTGGATCATATACACCCACTACTTCAAATTCCGTTGTCTGTAGACACTTCAAATGAATCTTGCCTAAGTGTCCAACTCCTAATAAACCTAATTTGATTTTTTTATCCAACGTTCCAAGTTCTGAAAATGATTGCAGCTGCAAATATGAGTACAATAAATATAGAAGCAATCGTTAGTGAATGCCTCATCTCTTTGACGAATTTCAAGATATCATCTTTGTGCTCTGGGTATTTTGGCAGAATTTCCGATTCCATTTTCTGAGTATTAAAAATATGGCTTGAATCAAACTGCACCTTATTCCTCACCAACTTCTGATATACCTTTACAACTCTTACTCTAAAATAGAATTGCATAATAAACAACCCTATAAATAGAATTATTAACAAATACATCATTGATTTTCCTACTATCATACTTTTACTTTCCTATCGATATTATATCTGAGAACACACCTCCCGCGGTTACCTCTGCTCCAGCACCCGGACCACGAACTATAAGCGGTCTATCATTATATCTTTTTGTCGTAAACACGATCATATTATCACTCATCTGTAGGCTATAGAACGGACTTTCACTTCCAACAGCTTGTAAACTAATTTTAGCCTTACCGTTCTCCATGCTTGCTATAAACCTTAGTACTTTATCCTCCGATTTAGCCTTTTCAATAAGGCCTACAAAGTAATCATTTTCATCCTTCAATGTAGTGAAAAATGCCTGCACATCTGATGCACCCATACAAATAGAAGGCAGTATAGGTTCCAACATGACATCATCAGGCTCTATGGCTATTCCTGCCACTCTAGTAAGTATGATTATCTTTCTCCTAACATCTGAGCCACTAAGATCATCTCTCGGATCTGGCTCTGTATATCCCAATTCTTTTGCCTTCAGTACTAGATCATGGAATGGTTCTGTACCATCAAAATTGTTGAAGATATATGATAAAGATCCTGAAACGACAGCTTCTATCTTTTCAATTTTATCTCCGCTATTTATTAAGCCTTGTAATGTAGAAATTACGGGCAGTCCAGCTCCAACATTAGTTTCATATAGAAACTGTACGTTTTTTGATTTAGCTGTATTCTTCAAATCTAAGTAGTGATCGTATGATGATGAAGTTGCTATTTTATTCGGAGTTACGATCGAAATACTTGCGCTTAATATCTGTTTATAAAATTCCGGTACAGACTTACTTGCTGTGTTATCTATAAATATTGTATTCGGTAAATTCATTTCCTTCATCTTCGCAACGAAGGCACCTACATCAGCATCAGTATCCGAAGATTCTATTCTTGACTTCCATTCTATTGCATCCAATCCATCTTCATCAAAGATCATTTTTCGACTGTTACTGAGCCCCACTATTTTCAACTCTAGCGCAAGATCAGTTTTTAAATATTCTTTCTGATCTTCGATTTGCTGCAACAGTGTTCCTCCTATCAATCCTACCCCAATTGCAAAAATATTGATCCTCTTTTCAGATGATAAGAAAAATGAATCATGAATTAAATTGAGTGCCTTACTTTGGTCGCTCTTTTTAATTACGAATGATATATTCAATTCCGAAGAACCTTGTGCTATTGCTGATACATTTATCCCGTTCTTTCCTAGGCTTTGGAACAAGTTCCCAGCAACACCTGGCACAGATTTCATTTTTTCACCAATCACAGCTATAATCACTTGATCATTTTCTATGACTATGGGTTTTATATTTTGGTTTATTATCTCCCTTTCAAATTCCTCTTCGATTAGTGCCTTAGCTCGTAATGCATCTTTATCTGCTATTGCAAAACTGATAGAGTGCTCTGATGATGCTTGGGTGATTAATATAACATTGATCTTATCTTTTGCCAATGTAGAAAATAGTCTTCCAGAAATACCAGGCATTCCCATCATGCCGCTTCCTTCTAGGCTTAGCAATACAATATCTGATAGTGCACTAATTCCTTTGATCGGTGATCTAAAATTTTCATCCCCTTTCGTATGTATTCTAGTACCGGGATGCGTTGGGTTGAATGTATTCTTAATATAAATTGGAATCAACTTATCCATTGCAGGTTGAATCGTGGGAGGATAAATCACCTTCGCTCCAAAGTGAGACATCTCCATCGCTTCTGCATAGCTAAGCTGATCTACTGTGAATGCTTTTTTAACTTTTCTGGGATCACTAGTCATCACTCCATCTACATCCGTCCATATTTCCAAATCAGATGCATCTAGTGCTCCCGCTAATATAGCTGCAGTATAATCTGAACCACCTCTTCCTAATGTAGTAGTAAGGCCCCCTTTGTCCGAAGCTATAAATCCCGTAGTTATTTGAACCACATTTTTATTCTCCTCAAAATGATCGTTTATTCTTTTATTAGTAAACTCAGTATCTACCTTTGCTGATCCAAATTCCTTATTTGTGAATATCACATTTCTAGCATCTAAGTACTCCGCCTTAATATCTTGAACTTTGAGTGCTTCTGCAATCAGAAAATTACTACTTCGCTCTCCGAAACTCAACACATAATCCATTGTTCGTGGAGACACTTCCCTTACTAAAAGAATACCCTTTAGAAGATCTTTTAATGTGTCATAGTTTTCATCAAGTTTTGCAATTACTTGCATATAGCCATCTTCGCCAAGAAGCGACTTTGCCGCTGATTCGTGCCTATCTCTGAATTGATGATAATAGGCAATATACTCATCCTTTCCAGCAGCTGCAAGCTCACTCATCTTGATAAGTAAATCCGTAATACCTCCCATCGCAGAGCATACTACAGCGATATCTTCTCCATTATCTAATTTGGATTTGATGATGCTAATCACCTTGCTGATGTTCTCAGCATTTTTGACGGATGTCCCGCCGAATTTTAAAACTTTCATGCCTTTGTAATCTCTTAAATGTAAATTCTCCAATTCGGATACGCTCCTAAGTGTAATTGAGCATGCATCCGATATCACAAATATGGTTAAAAAGAAAACAAAAAACCCTACCTCCTTGCGGAAATAGGGTTTTATATATCTATTTGAAGACTTATTTAGCGATCTATACTAAATACAGCTTCTTAAATTTATTTGAATGGATCTGCCCATTTTTCAGCAGTTACAAAATCTGTATCTGTAAGTGTCTTTAAGTAATTTACAAGGTCTTCTTTGTCAGTTGCATCAAAATTCATCTTAAGAGCTGATTGTGTTGCGCTGTTTTTCAAAAATTGAGAAAGATTCTCATGATTTTGAACTCCTTCACTATAGTGATCAACTACTTCTTCTAGAGAAGTAAATCTACCATCGTGCATATATGGACCTGTTAATTCAATATTTCTTAATGATGGAACTTTGAATACACCATTTAAGTGTTCTTGTCCTGCATTGCCTCCTCTTCCTTTATCAGCATATGTCATATCAAGCCCATTATTTGCGCTAGATAATACTATAGCATTGTGACTTGATCCATGACAATTACTACAATTATTGTTGAATAATTTTTTACCTCTATTTTCAGATGATGAAAATGCTTCGAAATCAGCAAAAACGTCAGCTGTTTGAAATGTACTTGCAGGAGTAGGTATTGATTGATCAAATTTTGATTCTCTACTTGAGAAACTATTTACAAACTCTGTTATTGCATCTAATATATTAGCTTCTGTTATTTGATTAGAACCTCCATATGCTTTATCAAATAGAACTTGATATTTTTCATCCGCTTTTATTTGAGCAGCCAATTCCCACATCGAATGTCCCATTTCAATAGAACTTGTTATTGCCGCTTTCGATTGATCATCTATAGTTTCAAATTTTTCATCCCATGAGAAAAAACCTGATTGAAACTGTAAATCTGTTCCATAGTATCTCACAAAACCGATCGTATTACCTAACGGCAATGAATTCCTAGTACCAACTTGTCCGTCTAGACCTTCACTGAATTTTTCATTGTCAGCAAATGCTGCTGCCTGTAAGTGACATGATCCACATGATGTACTACCATCTATTGACAATTCTTTATCATAGAATAAGACTCTACCTAGTGTCGCTTTATGAAAAGGAAGATCTGGGTTAAATCCTTGAACAGGTACATTTGTTACCAATGTGTAATCGTGAGTCTCATCTGGCAAATTAAGTGTTTGTTTTAACAACTCTATTTCATCAGACGTGTAGTGAAATACCTCTGAATCTTTGGTATCTGTACATGACTGAAATGAAAAACATGCTACAAACGAGATCAATAAAAAGAATGATTTTTTCATAATTGATTGTGTTTAAAATTATAAGCTTCTCCTATAAGTAACGCAAATTAAGAATTTTGTTGTTCAATTGCCATAAAAATGTCATCTTATGTGAAAATTAACACATATAGTTAATTCATATTTGATAGCAGTGGCGATCAATGAAATAGACGTTAGGCGGGCATAGAACGGTTGGGTATATTTTTCGAATACTGATTATAATTTAATTCACTCAATCACAAAGAAAATTAAAAGTCGAATATTAACTTCCATCTTTATCAAGTGGGCCGACCAAATGAAGGCTGACAAAGTGATGCAGTGTTAAAAACGTACTCTTCAACCGTCTTGATCATTTCATATGGTTTCTAAAAAGAAATACCAATTTAACCATATTTCCCTACTTGAATTTCAAATTCGCAACTACATAATCTCCAAGTTTTTTTCCTTGTGTCACTCCATTATCTATAGCTGGTCGGTAATGAATACCGCCATATAATCTCGACACCGCGGCTTCTTGTGATGCTGCATAGAATGAAGGAAATGATCTCATCGTTAATCCATATTCTAATTCTGTATCGTCGTCAAATGAAAAATCGTTGCCATAGATAGAGGTAAGTGCTGCAGCGGCTGCAGTCGATATCACACTATGTCCACTCGTATATTCTGGAAACGGTGGAGTCTGAAGAGTAGGCAACCAATCTTTATCAATATGTTCGTTGATTACTGTTTCTGGTCTTATTAGATTAGATCTATATTTCTCATCCCAGCATGCAATAAATCCATCTGCTAATGCTATGGAAGTAAGTGCATATGATTCCAATGTCTTCATAAAAGATGCATTAGAATCTTCGCAGGCAATCTTTGTGATTCCGATCCAATGTCCACCTGGAGTTATCTTCTTACTCGCATGCATTACGTGTCCGGTAACATTCATTACATATGGATTACAATCCCAGAAACTCGCTATTTCTCTTTGTTCTTCATTCAAATTATTGACTACATCATATACTTCCATCAGCTCTTTGTAGAATGTACTATTCTTATCCATTGAGAACTCAGTCGGAACTTCTGGTGTAAATTGATCCGCAGATTCTATTACAAACGGTCTGATATCTTTCCAGTGTGGCTCTATACCTTCGTGGTACATAGGTGGCGTTGGTTTCCATCTTTTATCTTCATCCGTGACGGAGAACTTGGGGAATGATCTTGATTGCTTGTAATTATCTCCATCAGACCATGCTATGATTTCGCCTGATACTCGCTCTCCATAAGCGATTGATCTCTTTATAATTGCTGGATCAACATTCAATGTATCAAGATACTTAAGATAGTCCTTGATATGTTCATCCATCTTATCCTCTGAGAATATGAAATGTTTTGCAGTTTTGATCATCGCAGTTGTTGCCGATATTCCAAATGCATATTCTTCTCCTTCCCTAGGAGGTGTGATCGTGGGCATATCTGTCAACTGACCAGTCAATGATACATAACTAGAGTCCATCCATCGACCTGCTTCATATGCCGCAATACTAGGATACACATAGTTTCTACTCGCTACTGGAGGAGAGAAGATATCATGAATGATAATATCCGTCAATTTTTTCATCGACAAGTGGATGAAATCAGTATTCGATGTAGCGTCTTTATAGTCTGTATCATATGATTTACAACTCCAGAAAGATAGAGTGACAATTAGTACAAAGGATAGTCTTAAAAGTACTTTCATATGTTTAAAATTTTATTTTCTCTGTAAATCAACGATTTATATTTAATCATTTCCTTGGGTGTCTAAGCTAATTTCTGACTCAATAAATAATCCCGATAGCTATCGGGATAAGGGCAATAGATATTGATCTCTGAACCTTAATTTTTTCCTCTGGTCTCTAAAGCTTTGTCATCGGAGTTTCATATGCATATTTAATTTTGATTTGATCTTTGGAACTTAACATAGATATTAAGTTATTAATCATTATGTTCTAAAGTCGATTGTAAAATTAGCTTTTAAAGAAGGAATTAAAAGTAATTACTCATTTTAAATGAATAGAAATCCGCATACTGACAAGTAATTCTTATATAGAGGAGAATCAATCATTAACAACACATTAATCTAGAAACTCTCATTTGGATAGTTTCGGTATTTTAAAAAATCATACATTTACACTATGTTATTATATATGCACAAAGGAAAAATACACAGAGCTACTATTACAGAAGCAAATCTGAATTATGTAGGCTCGATTACGATTGATGAGGATCTTATGGATGCTGCCAATTTCATAGAAGGTGAAAAGGTACAAATCGTAAATAACAATAATGGAGAACGTATAGAAACATACGTGATCAAGGGAGAGAGAGGATCTGGCGTAATATGTCTGAATGGAGCAGCTGCAAGGCGAGCTGAAGTAGGAGATATCGTAATAATAATATGTTATGCAATGATGACTCCTGAAGAAGCTAAGGTTTTCAAACCTACAGTAGTCTTCCCTAATGAGCATAACAAATTAGACTAACAGCATTTCTGTGATTGTAATGAAATAGCCAATGAATAAGACCGTCAAAAATATATTGAAGATATTGATGTTTCTATCTGTTGGGGTGTCCATTCTATATCTTGTATATCGTAAGTATAATACGAAGTACATAGAAGAATGCTTAGCGGGCGGAACTCCCTTGTCTGATTGTAATTTCATTGACAAGATCGTTGCTGATGTCAGCACAGCCAATTTTACGTGGGTTTTTATTGGTCTTGCATTCTACTTCTGGAGTAATATCGCTAGAGCAATAAGATGGAAAATGCTTATCGAGCCACTCGGGAAATCACCGAGGCTAGCAAATACAATCAGTACTGTGATGATCACTCATCTAGTAAATCTAGGAATACCAAGATCTGGAGAATTCGTAAGAGCAGGATTATTAGCGAAATATGAAGATCTAGAAGCTGAGAAAGTAATGGGAACAATCGTAACTTCTCGAGTAATCGATGTTCTTTGCCTTTTGATAATGATTGGTATTACACTAGTCCTTTCATTCGACAATTTTGTAGGTTACTTCAGCGAAAGTGATATACTGGGTGGGCAATTGTCTACTCTGCTATCTCCGCTAAACATTGGTATTTTAGGTGTATTGGGCTTATTAGGATTGTCATTATTATGGAAATTTCGAGAAAAAATACTTTCCACTAAAATTGGCAGTAAAATCTGGAATATTATTCTTGGTTTTTGGGAAGGAATATTAACCATAAAGGATTTAAAAACCCCTGGAAGATTTATACTTCAGACAGTAATCATCTGGGTTTGTTATTACCTAATGACCTATTTGATGTTTTTCTCATTCGGCCCTACAGCTGATCTAGCTCCTGTTTCGGGGCTTGTTGTATTTATTTTTGGTACGTTAGGTATAGTAATACCTAGCCCCGGAGGAATGGGAACATATCAATTTTTGATCGTAGAAGGGTTAATGTTATACAGTGTTCCAGAAACCGCTGCATTTTCATTCGCAAATATCATGTTTTTCTCAGTGCAATTATTCAACATTGCACTAGGGTTGATCGCTTTTATTTTATTGCCTATCATCAATCGAAATGACTAAATCATATCATATTATAACTGTAGTGGGCGCAAGACCGCAATTTGTAAAAGCAGCAGCCCTAAGTCGAGCATTTGCAAAAAATGACAGAATCAAAGAAACAATTGTGCACTCAGGTCAGCACTATGATCATAATCTTTCTGGTGGTTTCTTTTCAGAATTGGAAATCCCCGCTCCGAAATACAACCTTGATATTGGTTCGATGTCTCATAATAAAATGATAGGTCATTTCTTGATCGCATTTGATGACATTATAGACGATGAACAGCCAGATATGATACTCGTATATGGTGATACAAACACAACCTCTGCCGCTGCAATAGCCGCTGCCAAAAGAAATATACCACTAGTACATGTAGAAGCAGGCCTACGAGAATGGGACAAAACTATACCAGAAGAAGTCAACAAACTGTTGACAGATAGTGTAACGGACCTATTCTTCTCCCCTACCCAGACTGGGGTGAATAACCTTATCAAAGTTGGAATCACCAAAAATGTATACAACACTGGTGACATAAGCCTAGATCTTCTATATAGCAACACAAAATATATTGCTGACGATGAGCTCAGATCAAAGTATAACATCGAAGGTGAATATGCATTCATGACTTGCCATAGAGATGCTAATACTTCGGACGCATCAAAACTATCAGCTATACTTCGTGCGGTAAGTCAATATAAAGGACAAGTCATATTCCCTATGCACCCAAGGACAAAATCTGCGATACTACAATATGGATTGGGAAGTCTGATAGGAGATAATATGGTGATCATAGAGCCCCTTGGATTTTGGGAGACGCAGAGTTTACTTCGAGGAGCATCTCTGGCTATAACTGATTCTGGTGGTATAATCAAAGAAGCATATTTCCATAAAGTGCCTGGTATCATAATAGATAAACAGACCGAATGGATCGAAACGCTATCGGAAGGATGGAATGTAGTCACTGGACCAGACGAACAGAAAATAGTACATCAACTTAATAACCACACCAAAGGTAACGTGCATACAAATGCGCTGGGTGATGGTAATTGTGGTGAGAGAATAACGAGTATTATTATTTCTTATTTGGATAAGATTAGTTCTAAAACTTAACATTCACTCCCAAAGTCATATTTATACCGATATCGTCTGCGAAATATCGCTGTCTATTCAGATAGTCTCTGTACTTAACATTTAACAAGTTATCAACTTTGGTATAGAATCTAAATTTATAATTCGACAGGATGATGTTAGCCGATAGCTTCATTCCTACCAGATTATAAGCTAGTGGAGGGGCGACAAAATCTTGCTCCGCCAATAAATGATTCTGCATAAAAACATATCTATTATTTAGCTCGAACTCGAAGTCTTCTAAGTTTGTACTCGAAGAGACTCTTACCGCTTTATTAGATCGGTAAGCGAGACTTGAAGAAATGCTATTCGGTGGCATAAAAACAAGTGGAATATCTTTTTCTAGGTCTTCACCACGAAGGTAGCTGTACTTTAGCGTACCAAAAATAGAGTTGGTAACCATAAACTGAGTGGACAGATCCAATCCATATATACTTGCATTTGTCTGTTCATATCGAAAAACTGGAAATGCCCCACGGATCGTCAACCTTATCTCTTCTTGTGGATCTAGATAAATATAATCTCGAAAGTATTGATGATACACCAAACTGTTCAACGAAAATTTTGGACTTGGAACCCAATTGTATTCTAATGTATTTTTAATTGCCTTTTCGGTTTGGAGACTAGGATCTCCTTCTTCTATTCCACTTACCCCTTGATGGAGACCATTACTGTACAGTTCATTAATGCCTGGATTCCGCATAGCATATCCAGTATTAAATGCCAATGTCTGCGAATTAGTCAAGTTATACTTCAATCCAAATACACCTCCAAAATTGTGAAAAACATTATCATATCGGATAATCTCTTTGACGGCAGTTCGGGATATAGTCGCTACACTTTGATCTTCAAAATCATAACGAAGACCTGCCGACATACTTATAGCAGACCATTGCTTGGCAAGTGTTGTATATAATCCACTTCTAAATGATAAGTAATCCGGAATTAAAGGCAGTATATCCGTATCTGGATCATTGGTATTATCAGTGAGTATATTCTGAGAACCAATATTAAGTTTCCACCGATTACCAAAATCAAGGGAATACTTCAGTTCTACATTGGTTGTATATTGTTTCAAACTTAAGCTAGGTATATCGGACCTTTCGAGTTTTCTCACATCGAATTCTTTCCTATTATTAAGCTGAGAAGCTAAGACTAATTCTAAATATTGATTGTCGTCAAAAAAGTACTTAGATTTCAACTTTACCAGATGATGTGATACTTGTTGCTTAGGCTCATCAATACTGTAGCTAAAATCAGGTTCTGTAAACTGGGGAACTTCACTTATCAACGCCTCTTCTAGATCATTGGTGTTTCCAATATGAGAGCCTCTCAAAACGCCGAGAGTCGTATTAAATGTACTTGCATAAAAATCAACGAACATTTTTTCGTTCCATGACTTCTCAAGTTGTAGAGAAAGATTTGCTTCTTCTCCCCCCGTATTGTTTAGGTAATAACTAGAAGTCTTTTTATCTCCAGATTTTTTGAGCGTTCCACTAAGTTTCCATGCTAAAATCGGTGAA
>CALKXE010000291.1 GCA_938003955.1 uncultured Saprospiraceae bacterium
ATATTGTCTATGTATGTGGTCTCGTTTTGTAATGTCTCGTAGATCTCATCAAAAGAATTGGCACTGCGACCCAGTCTCTCCGCATATCTACTGAATCCAAAATTATCATCCACAGTTGCTACTATGAAATCTGATAAGTCCTCTAAGTAAAGCGTCGCTAAGTGCTTTGCTTTATCCTGCATACCCATATTGCCAAACGCCCATTCCATATCATCTAGCTGAGCAAATCTAGAAGCACGAGGCAAGAAGTTATCTGTACAGATCTGCCGAGCGAGGGTTAAGTTTTTTCCTTGTAAGAATAATATCACCTCATCTATCGTAGCGATATACGATTGGCGCAATGCATATATCCTCTGGATATTATCATCTTCAATATCTGCAGCTAATCCCTCTGATTGCCCAAAAACATCCAATAAACCGTCTCTCGAAAACAATTGCAATATCACTTCTATCCCCAGATCCATTTGGAATGCAGATACACCTTTGGTATTCAGAAAGCCCTTGATATATGCAGTAGCCGGATACGGAGTATTCAGTTGGGTGAATGGTGGAGTAATAAGAAGTAGATCTCGCAAAGAATTTATGTTTTTGCAAATTTAGGTTATTAGTTGGGAATGGGGGAGTCTTGGTGGATTTGAATTAATTGATGTTTAACTGTAAGGCTACACATAACATATATAGCTTATATGTTAAATTAATTAGGACCTGTTTTAAATTTAAAAGAAATTGTTATGTTACGGAGAATTACGGTTAAGATCAAAGAAAGGATAACCAATATCCCCGTATATATTCAGATAATACTCGATTAAACACGACTAGTAGAAGTTATTGTGTTTAACGTATTTGATGTTAAGTGTTTCTAATGATGGACGATCAAAAAGTGGGAAGTTTTATAATGAATAGGTGCGTATTTATAAGTTACAGGACATAAATAAATAAAGATGAAAGATACATTTCCATATTATCGCCTGTATTGGCAAGATTTTGAGGATGTCACAATAGAAATTTGCCGTGATATATTGGGAATCGCATGTAAAAAATTTTCAGATGGACCTGATGGAGGAAGAGATAGTAAATTTAACGGTACAACCAATAAATATCCTTCTTTATCACAGAAGTGGTCTGGGAATATGATAATTCAAGCAAAGCATACAAGTGAATTAAACAAATCTTGTTCTGATAATGATTTTAGTGCGGAAAGTAAGAATTCAATTGTATCCAAAGAAATTGAACGATTGAAAAAATTAATGATAACTGATCCTTTCAATTCATACATTCTATTTACTAATAGAAAGTTGACAGCAGGCTCGCATCAAAAAATTTGTGATCGAATTAAAAAAGAACTTTCAGTTAATAATGTTGAGGTATTAGGCTCAGAAGAAATTGACTCCCATTTAACTCAAGAAATGGTTGCTAAATTAAAACTCTCACAATTCTTTACACCACTTAGAATCTTTGAAAAGGATATACAAGAAGTAATAATTGCATTTGATGATGCAATTGAAGATCTAGATGATCTCAATGAATCGAGCATAAGCAGAATATCAATTGAAACAAAAAACGAATTGAATACTTTGAGTAAAGCGTATTTCGATTTTATTAACAGTACGTCCTTACATCATTTCGCTAAAATACGTATGTTTTTATCGCAGCCTCAGAATTCTAAGTATCTTAAATATTATGACAACACGATAAATGATCTACAAGCTAAAATATTGCTTAAAAGGCAAGAATATTCTAACTTTGAGGCCGTAATTGAAGATATAATAGAGCTCGTTTTGAGCAAATACGAAGATAAAATTAAAGATTGTAGAAGAATGGCAAGAGTTTTCGTTCATTATATGTATTATAATTGTGATATTGGACAATCATGATAAAACCAAACAAACATACCAATGTCAAATTGTCCCCAATAAATTTGGGTGCACATATTATTTCGATTTTAAAATTGAATGGAATCTTGAAATTCAATGAACTGCAAGAGCATCTCGTCAATAAGTACGATAATGAAGCATTGTATAACTTCATTCCAGCTCTTGACATATTATACTGTTTTGGCAAAGTAAAGTACCATTCGAATATTGACTCAATAGAGATTTTAGATGAAACTTAATTATATATATTCTAACAAAACATTCAAAGAAATTAAGTTCAATTCTGGACTCAATCTTATTGTAGCAGAAGTTACTGATAAGATGAATCTTAATATTGATTCGCATAACCTTGGGAAATCTACCTTGATTTCTATCATTGACTTTATGCTTTTGAAAACACTTGACAAAAACCATATCTTCAAAAGGCATGCAGATAAATTTAAAGATCATATTTTCTTTTTACAAATAGAATATATAGAAGGTCAATATATCACGATTAGACGATCAGTAAATAAATCATCGAAGGTGTCATTTCAATTTAATGAAATTCCATATGAGAATTTACTTGAACATAAAGATTGGACAGAATCTAATTTGGCATTTGATAAAGCTAAATTATTTCTAAATAATTTACTTGAATTTGAAGTCCTAAAAGATTGGAATTACAGAAAATCATTAACATATTTTTTAAGATCTCAAGATGACTATAGAGATGTATTTCAATTAGCTAAATTTAGCTCAGGTAAAGATGTAGATTGGAAGCCGTTTATTTTTGACATGTTAAATTTTAATGGTAACATTCTAAAAGAGAAATATGAACTTGCTTTAACTAAAGAGAAGCAAAAAGAATTGATTAAAATATTGAAAAATCAATCATCTGTTGATTCTAACGAATCAGATAAACTCGTCGGAGCCATTGAAATGATGAAAGATGAAATTACAGAAGTTACAAAAAAAATAGATGATTTTTCTTTTTATAAAAGGGAAAGACATTTGAATAAAAACTTAATTGAGAACATAGAAGAAAATATATCGAAATTTAATTCCCAAGAATATGACCTCACATATGAAAAACAAGAAATAGAGAAATCTTTAAAACGAAACAGCCTTGTTGACTTTGATGTCATCAAGGATTTGTATAACGAAATAGGAATTCATTTCGAATCACAAATTGAGAAAAGTTACGAAGAATTAACTGAATTTAATAGGCAGATTACAATTGAAAGGACTAAGTATTTGAAATTGAGGCTAAATGCACTAAATGATCAAATTGTTGAAACACGTAAACAAATAACCTTTTTCGATAGTCAAAGAAATGATGCACTTTCTTCATTGAAAGATAAAGATTCATTTAATAAATTTAAGACATATCAAAAGGAATTAGCATTAAAAGAAGGTGAAATAGTTCGGTTTCAGCAGCAGCTTAAAAATCTTGACAAAATTCAGAATATAAGAAATGAAATCAAGATTACTGAAAATGAAATTGATGAAAAAATTGAAGAAATACGAAAATTGATATCAGGTAGCGAAAATGTAACTTACCAAAACATTAGAAAGCATTTTCGGAATATTATAAAGTATATTCTTAACACCCCAGCAATTTTATACTTAACACAAAATTCTCTTGGAAATGTAGAATATCATGCTGAAATTCAAAAGGAGAACGAATTAGAAATCACATCTGAAAGCAAAGGTTACTCGTATAAAAAATTGCTATGCGTTGCGTATGATCTTGCTATACTAATTGAATATTCAACTTCTAAATTTTATAATTTTGTTTATCATGACGGTATATTTGAAGGGCTTGATAATAGGAAAAAAATAAATTTTGTTTTGCTGGCAAGAGTGCTTACAGAAAAGTATAATCTTCAATACATATTTACTGCAATTCAAGACGATCTTCCAGATCTAAAATCTGTTGGTAAAGAAAATATATCGGAGAGTGAAATTTGTTTGCGATTAAACGACAAAGATGCTTCTGGAACATTACTCGGTTTTGCATTTTAGATGTTTGAATACGGCCTATAACACAGAGTGATGATGTAAGAGTTCGGTCCTCACTCCTCCGTATATCATCATCCGTCAGATAACAAAAACAATGAAAAACCAATCACTTAACTTACTAGCCCTATCCTTTATCACAATTTTACTTGCTATGAGTTGTGCTGAAAAGCAAATGACACCACTACAATTGGCAAATAAAGTGCTTCAAGAATATGAACAAAAGACTTCATTGTCATATGATATTAATTATCAAATCAAATTCTTTAGTGAAACAACTGACACTACTAAAATAAATGCAAATGTAGACTTAATAAGAGTTGAGAATGATTCGCTATTTGGTGGCTATATTTGGATTGATGCTGCAGACTCAATATCAAGATATTATGACACCAAAGCGTTGTACATCATCGAACATAAGAATGCAAAAATTACTAAATATCCAAAGTCTAAATCTTTTATGCTTACTTCGAGAGTAGTAAATGAAGCTTATCGAGTATACTTTCTAAATCCTACAAGATTAATTGATGGCATTAATGATACAACTAACATTGCTACCTTAAGCGAGGATAATATAGGTGGAAATAGTGTATGGAAATTTAGCTATGATTATGGAGATAAAGAGGATAGAAACAATTCATGGAAGAACATATGGATTGATAAAGAAAATTCTATTGTACATAAGATAAATTTTTCGGCAGATTTAAAAGGTGAAAATCAGTATAATCAGTGGGATCTATATAATTTGTCTTTTAATTCCGTGACAATAGAAGATTTGGATAGCAGGCTTCAAAATCTAATAGACAAATATGATATGACTGAAGATGAAGAAAGTGAGGAGCCAGAATTGATGACATTACCTGTTGGGACAGAATTACCAAATTTGGACGCTGTAACATATCCAGACAAATCTGCTGTCAAGCTCCACAATTATCGTAATAAACTTACACTGTATGATTTTTGGTTCATGGACTGTCCATCTTGCATTAAAGCTATTCCTCAATTAAACGAATTACACAATAAGTATAAAGAGATGGGATTAACAATTGTTGGTGTGAATCCTATAAATTATAATGAAAAAGATTTAAAACGAATGCCCAACTTCCTAGAACATGTTAAGATTGATTATCCAATCATACTTATGGATCGTACAGAAAGTGAGGAGTTGCAAGTTCCAATATACCCTACATACTTCCTAGTGGATGAAAATAGTAGAATAATACATACCCATATGGGCTTTGATGAAGCAAGCATTGATCTAATGGAAATCGATATAAATGAATACTTATCTAATTAAGGAATATCTGTAATAGGTATGTTAAAAAGAATTAGTCTTTTTTCAGCCGATCAATAAACGTGGGAGTTAGAAATAGGATAGTCAAAATTTAGTATCTTTTTTAATGTGAGTAAAAGTTTAAGTGTGAATAATATTTCCCATTAGACCTAGCCATCTAAAATACCTCAAATGCCTTATTTTCATTACTAATCTCAAGACCTCATTTCTTTTCTGGCTTTCATTATGATATTCTAAAAAGTCAAAATTTCTTCTAATTCCTCAAGTGGGGATTCTATTTTTATCTCTATCAATGAGTCTTCCCTTCTGATAGTAATGTAAGTCATTTCTTGTGCTCTATAAGATAAGCATTTAGCCAATATCGTTTTTAATATTTTCCGTCGTTTTTCATAGCTTAATTGGAAATGTAGTATGTTTTTATCAACGATAAGCTCATATCGTCTATTCGTAGTTAAGGTAGCTAGTTGTACTATTTTTTCAGCTTTTTCGATGAATGAACAATTATTATTGGAATGCTGAAAAGGAAGAATTAAACCATATATATTGCTGAGTCCTAGCACTTTTACAAAGTCTAACCTTCTGTCATATTGTAGTGAAGTGCTAGCCAGTTTGTTAGCCAAATACTGCGAAAATTGGTTTTGTAAGCTTATTTTATTGTGACTTTTTCTTTCCAATTCTACAACTTTAACGCGTAAGATTGTGTGATATCCCCACATGGAGGCTACAATAATCAGTAAATATGGAAATAGGAATAACACTATATAATTCTATCTTTTAGTTTGATTTTTTCTAATAAGCTTTAAATAAATTTTAGTTAAGCGTAAAATCTATAAAAAAGTCTTGGGCTCAAGGTTTTTAGGGGCCGGACTTTGCCTGCTTGTTGTGCAAAATAGAATGCACAAGCAAGCAGTCAAAATGGTTTTATAGATTTTTGTGGGTCATGCAAAGTCGCTCCTAGTTATAGTCCAAAGATGATGGAAGTATTTGTGTTTTTAACTACCCAATCATGTAGTCGATAAGTATATTTTGATGAATAGTTGAGAGGGGAATACCTATGGCAATGCTTTTTCTCATTGATGAACCGTCAATAATACTTCAAAACCATCATTTGTTTTTATTTCTAGAACACCATTTATTCTTTTAGCCCTCATTTTCATATTAGAGATACCTAATCCTGATGTTTTGATATCATTAACTGTCCCATTGTCTTTGATTGATAGAGATATGTGATTCGAGGATTTTTTAAGCTTTACGGTAGTTAGGTTTCCATTGCTGTACTTCATAGCATTGTTGAGTGCTTCTTTGAATATGAGATAAATATTCTGTCTTACATCTGGAGCTAACGAAGTACCTACTTTAGGTACTTCATGTTCAAACTTAACCTTGATCTCTTGATCCTGAAACATGTCAGAGATATAATCTCTCATTCTATCAATCAAGCTTACCATATTATCCTTTCTAGAATCTATAGCCCAGACAGTATCTCTCATTCTATCCATAGCTTCTCTACTTAGTTCGCTAAACTTTTCAAACCTTTTCAGTTTTTCGGGAGGAGCACCTAGGCCAAGAACATCAGACTGCATTGCCAAGGAGGATAACAAAGTGCCTACATCGTCATGCAGATCAGAAGAGATCTTTGTTCTTAGGGTTTGATATTTGAGGATTTGATTGATTTGATATCTATATATTCCATAGAGCGTTCCACAGACTAATAAAGCAAATATCATGTATGCCCACCATCTCTTATACCAAGGAGCATATACAATTACTGGTATATTTAATGTGCTTGAACTCCAGATTCCATTTCCTGCATGTGCCCGTACTTTTAAGTTGTATTCCCCAGAGGGTAGGCTAGTGTACTTAATAGTATTATTGGTAATTGGCGGAGACCAGCTATTATCATAGCCTTCCAGCCAATGGGAATAGTGATGCTCCTTTAGATTGTCAAAGTTAAGTAATGAAAACTGTAGTTCTAACATTCTGTCATTGTGACCAAGTTCTATTGTTTGATCAAGGTCTTCAGTAAAGTAATTTGAAGTATTGATAACATTAGTTTTTCCATCTAGGGTCGAATAAGATTCTAGATGCAGAGGGATGTCAGTAAGACCTTGGATACTTGCTTTATAAGCTGATATAAGAGTGTCTGGATGAAATATATATAAGCCATTGAAAGTACCTAGGGCTAAGGTTCCATTGGATAGAGGTTCGAATGTCCATCCTTGATCACCTACATCAAGGCCCTCTTTAGAGGAGAAATGAACAACTTCTTTTGTCGAAAAATTATAGTTGCTCAAGTTATTACCATGGGTAAACCAGGCTGTTTCTTCATCGATATAAGAGGCATTTATATTTGGAATTCCTAATTTTTTTAATGAGACATATTCATCAAGTGTGAATGTCTCAGTATTTAGTACTGCCAATTCATCTTCTAATCTAAGCCCTAATTTGTTTCTATTTATGTTACGTAAGCTGATGTAAGAACTTTTTTTTATTGATATAATTCTATCATCATACATTATAGTTGAATCCTGGGGAATGATAAGTCCATCATTTGCTCTTATTTTATACCAGCCGTCTTTGGAAGTGACCCATAAGTTGTGATTGCCATCTTCTGCTATTGAAATTACTCCTCCTCCGCCCGTTAGTGTGTTTCCCTCATTGTCGATGTACGCTCCATTATACTGCAAAGTAGAGGGATCTATTTTAGCGAATAGAACATTATAGTCATCGTCTAGGACTCCTCTATACCATAAAGTGCCATCTTTCTGTTGGAAAACACCTTCAAGTCTTTTGAAATCATAGAGTCGGTCTTTTACTTTATATTCCTCATCTAAGGTGTATACATTGCTCCAGATAGATAATATCTTTATTGAATCATTAATGAAAAAACGAATTTTTCCAGATACTGTCTCTGATGGAAGAATTTCGAGTTCTTTAGTTTGGGCATCTATTCTAAATAGAAAGCGAGTATCTTTAAAAAATATATCTCCATTTGAATCTTCTATAATGCAAGGTACTGCCGTTGGTTTTTTTCCAAACTTACCATACCGCTCAATCGTCCTATTAATATGCGGGATGTCTTTATAGATAGGATGATCTTCTTCCTGAGTATCCACAGCATATTTTTCAAAGAAGGCTTTTTTTTCTGTAATTTTAAAAATACCGCCCCTTTTTCTTCCCCATATATTACCTGTGTTATCTTCGAGGAGATTGATTATGTCACCTGCTTGACCACCAAGATTATCGACTAATTCCTTTCCAAAAAAAGTAAGTTGATCAGAATCTTTATCATATAAATAAAGGTGGGAATCTTCTCCTCCAATCCAAACTCTATTTTTCTTATCTCTAAATATTAATCGTACTCTTAGTCTCTCATTTAAATTTCTGCATGGGTTCTGTAAGCTCAGAAGATTTGATAAAGGGTGCTCTTCGAATTTTCTGGTCGTTGTATTGAGTAGTTCGATTTTATCTTTATAGATTCTCCACAAGCCATTCTTATTATCTACTTTAAAAACGCTACACGATAGATTATCATCGAAATCATCTTGATCAGCTAACTCTAGGTTTTGCAATTCGCCATTCTGATTTACCACTAACATACCATGATGATGGTATAGCAAGTAAAGTACACCGTTGATATCTTTAAAGCCATATTCGTAATGAGTAATCAAATTTTCAATTTCAGCGGGTAGTTCATATATAAATTTGAACTCACCTTGATCAGTATACCTATAGACTAATTTTATTTTCGATGTATTATTTGTGGTTGTCACCAATATTTTTCCAAGGTCATCCTGATAAGAGTAGTGATAGGTTTGATCGTTGGGTATATCCCAAAGCGTCTCGTAAGTTTCATTCGAAGGATTGAAAAGATATACCTTATTCTTATTCCCAACGAGGAGTCTATTCTTGATGAATATGACTTTTCCGAAATAGTCGCCAGTCAAAGTCTTTGGAAAATAACTTTTTAATAATTGTTGACCATTGTATTTAATAACTTCTAGTTTTCCTTTTGCGGTATTCATTGACCACGGGAACCCAAGACTATCAAACCCAATTGCATCTACTGATTTATCATAAGGGTATTCGATCTCAAACCTGTCTAGTTGACCGGATAAATTCACTACTAATATGAGTGAACTTATGGTAATAAGTAGAATATGGAAGAGGGATTTTTGCAATATTATATTGATCTAAGTAATAATGTTTAAATATAGTGATGTCCGATTAAATTTTCACTAATGCTAATTTATGTTTTTCAATATTTAGCTTGAAATTTTAATTTCGTGTTCTCAAATTCAAACTTAAGTATTGTCCTGCCAGACGGGCTTACTTTTTTCAAGCAAAAAAAGTAACAAAAATGCTCGAAGAGTACCGCATGTTTTCGTTGAAAGCCATCGCTTACTTGAAATCTAAATACTTTTTTTGCTTCGTTCCTCACCAAAACCGCAGTTCCGTTGAACTTCATGCTTATTTTGCCTTCCATAATATTAAGTTATAAACTCGTTTACTACTATTACATTAATTTTCTTTTACTAAGATTCTTTTCAAACGGCAAACGCAATTACGTTCACTACACTACTAAAGCTTGTAGATTCCATTTTAAAAACTCCGCTTTTGAAATGAATAAAAAACTTCTAGTTTAGAACCCCTTTGTTCAACTTTTCTTGTTTAACACCCTAAATACCTAACTCTTATCAGATCTTTTAATTCTTTATCGGACAACATTAGTTTAAATATACTTTTTTCTTTTATAGATCTTCTTGGTGTAAGTCTATTTTATCTTGTTGTATAAATCATTCAAGTCGTTTTAAATTGTTATTAGCATAGGATTTAGCCATTGTTAAATACATTTTTAATAAGTGATTTATTAGCGCGCGAAACCAATACGGTCTTAGTCGATTCCATTATAATCTGACTGTCTTTTAATCTATATTCTTTAATGTATTTAAGATTTACAACATAAGACTTATGTGTTTTTATAAAATGGTCACCCAATGTTTCTGAGATTGATTTTAATGTTTTTGAAATCATCAATTTTGTTCCGTCTGTTAGGTTTATTATGCTATAATTGCTCGAAGCTTGGATAAATTCTATTGTGTCCGTAGGTATTATTCTGATGCAATCAGCAAGATGAATCACTAATCTATCAAAATCTGAAAATGAGAATTTCGATGCCGTTTTTCTTTGATTGACTTGTAGATCCTTTTGTACTATTTGTAGAGATGTCATGATGTAGTGTTTAAGCGTTTTAGGATGATAGTTTATTTGTAGGACCTACTTCTTTTCTAAAGCTTCGATCCTTTCTGTAAGCGCTTCAATAAGTGCTTGCTGATCTTGTATTGCTTTAGTCAGTACTGGTATCAGTTCTGTATATCTCATCCCATATAACTCTGAATACTCAGACTCTGTGCCTGGCTTATTAGCATTTGGGGTTACTTCACTGATGTGTACTACTTCGGGTACTATTTCTTCCATCTCTTGGGCTATGAATCCGTTGATGGTACGACCGTTTTTTTCTTTTTTCCACTGATAAGACACGGGTCTCATCTGCATCACAGTTTCTAATCCATAATTGATATCATTGATGTTCTTTTTGAATCTTAAATCAGAAGTGTTTATAGTCGCATTGGTAGCGTATATCTCTTTCCATTTGTAAGCTGCCGAACCTAAGGTCAAAGTATCATTCTGGTAAGGTTCAAATGTCTCTTCTGTCATATCAATTCCTAAAGATTCAGCATTTGAAGTTGCACTTAATCTTACTTGCCAAAATTGATCTGATGCAGATGTTATAACTCCGGAATTCAAAAGATCTGCTTGCTTAATTCTCGAATTGCTTTCATTGATATGAATAGGAAATCCTGGATTAGTACCTATTCCTAGGTCACCATTAATCCGAAGTTTTTTAGTGTCAAATTCACCATAAATTAATGCATTATCTTGGTCGTGGTCATCATTAGAAATATAAAGCTTATTGGATCCAGTTTCATTTGATCCTGATTTGTCTCCAATAAATATATTTCCATTGCCAGTTACATTAGAAAGTCCGCTATTGTTACCTATAAAAGTGTTTGACGATCCATTGTTGTTTTGACCTGCGTAAGATCCAATAAACGAATTGTGAATTCCAGTTGCTACTGTACTACCAGCGGCGGACCCGATAAAGGTATTCCCATATCCTTCAGTATTGGACTTACCAGTTTGGTCTCCTATGAAAACATTATCCTGTCCGAGTATTGCAGATGGTGTATTTGCATCTCCAGACTGATCGCCAAGGAATATATTTCTATAGATAGTAGGAATTGAAATTTGCAGTTCATCACTTGCATTTTGCTGGATGATCATTTTTTCATTGATATTGACCTCTGCATTTAGTCTTAGTTTATTAGTATCAAATTCACCGTAGATAAGTGCAGCGGTGGAGTCTGCATCTGTGTTTTCGATATAGAGTTTATTGTCAGAATTAGCGGAATAACCAGCTCTCCTTCCGATAAATACATTATCGTTACCCTTGGCATTTCGAGCGGCACCTTCTCCCAATACTAAATTTCTATCTCCTTCGATAGATCTTCCTGAGTTAACTCCTAGTGTGGTATTATAGTCACCTTTGACATTAGCTCCAGAATACTCACCAACAGTGACATTGTGTCCACCTTTTGCAGATTGTCCTGCACTCTTACCCAAGTAAGTGTTGTACTCACCATTTAATACATCTTCGCCCGCTTTATATCCTACAAAAGTATTTTTACCCCCTGTACTAGTCTGCCCTGCATCACGACCAATAAATATGTTTTCATTATTATTATGCTGTTCTATTACTGACATTCCCAGACCTGTATCCTTGATGGTATACCTCAACGTTCCATCTATTGTCATGTCAATTTTATCTTGATCAGCACCATCTATATTTTGAACTTCTATTTTAGTATCATAGTCCTGATCAGTAATAAGTGGAGTATGGATATAACTTGTCCAAGTACGAAATATAGTATCTGATCCAGTATAAACTTCTTCATGAGCATTGATACGGCCCCATTGCGCATCTACTCCTGTTTGTTTTATTTGCTCTGAATACCATTTAAGCTTACCATCGGCCCCCATTATCATAAATTGATTCAAAGCTGCTGTGTCAGTAGGAAATGAGTAATCACCATTTACATTAACTTCACCATTTAACCACAGTTTATCATTGTCAAATTCTCCATAGATCAAGGCAGCGGTAGAATCAGCATCACTATTTTCGATATACAACTTATTGCCACCATTAGAATTTGTTCCTGCTTCAGCTCCTAATAAAACATTACGATCACCGGTTGCAAATTTACCCGCTTCGCTTCCCAGAGCTACATTTCTATCTCCTTGATTAAATTTTCCAGATTGCTCGCCTATAAACGTATTTTGATGTCCTGTGATATGTTCATGTCCTGCATTTTCACCTATAAAAGTGTTATAATTGCCATCGTTTTTAGTTCCCGCTTTATGGCCTATAATTGTATTCGAGGAGCTATTAGTCCCCTGTTCACCCGCTAAATCGCCTATGTATGTATTTTTTGCGCCTTGAGTATTGTCTTTTCCTGTATTACTTCCGATAAAAACATTTTTTCCGAACAAGGTATTCAAACCAGCATTTTCGCCTAAAAATGTATTGTTTTCATTATTTTTAAATTCCATCATGAGATGTCCATCAGGATTAGTGCTCAGCACTAATTTTTCAGTGCCATCAATTTCAAATCTAATTTTGTCTTCATCAAGATTATCTTTATTGAGTATGATTCTGGTATCTTCATCATTATCACTGAGTTTCGTAACTTTTAGTTCGATAGTGTGGAATCCTCCTGCATCAGCGATGACGATTGTATCATTGGCTGTTCCCACTAATTGTATCAACTCATTAGTACTATCTTGGTCCATGAGTAATAGACTATCCCACACAGCTTGACCTGCACTATTAATTGACATTACTTGTGATTCTGCCCCTGCAGTTGTAGGGAGGGTATAGTTTCCATTGATATT
>CALKXE010000292.1 GCA_938003955.1 uncultured Saprospiraceae bacterium
TTTACAGGCAAGGGGAAATTGAGTTTCAGAATGATTTAAATATTAAATTTACAATTGGTACTTCTTTTGATATTCCACTTCAAGACAATGAACTTATTAAACTGTACCCTTTTTCCGAAATACCTTATACTCCACACAATACCTCTCCAAAATCTCATCCAACTCAGCATACTCACCCCAACCCAAATCAATAGATTTTTGATTGTCATAAGACGACAAATGTGAAGTGCTTCTAACCGTCTCACGGGTGATAATAGGCTCATTACCTGTCAAAAAACTACGTACTTTTTCCATTCTCCAAAAGATCGACATAAGCCATTTTGGTGCTGGTTTTTTAGGAGCTTTCCTATCCATGTAAAAAGCCATTTTTTGGAATAGATCTTTGTAGCTTATATTACCCCCAGATGCTATATATCTTTCTCCATTTATATCAGATTTTAGAAGAGAGAGAGCCATTTTGGCAACATCTTGCACGTCCACGATACCGGTCGATCCGGTAGTAAAGTAGGGGAGTCCATCATATACTTTCTTGAATATTTGAAGTGAGCTCTGTCCCCATGCCTTGCCACCCATGATCAAAGAAGGATTGATAATAGCCATATTTAGTCCTTCGTGATGAGCACGCCAGACTTCTTGTTCTGCTAGATATTTAGTGATGCCGTAGTACGAATTGTACTTACTATTACCCCATGACGTGTTTTCTGAGATGACACCACTTTTTTCACTTCGACCTATTGCGGCAATTGAGCTTATGTGGATTACTTTTTTGACGTTTGATTCGAGAGCTATGTTTACCACGTTAGCTGTACCTTCTACATTGACAGTATGCATGAGATCAAACCTCTTAGGATGAAAAGATACAACTGCCGCCGCATGGATAACATAATCTGATCTTTCTATTGCTTCTGTCAGCGGGTGCAAGGCTGCAACATCACCTTTTGTGAATGTTACGTTAGAGTTACTAGCAAATGGTAAAGAGCTACGACTACCGCTCCTGCTAAATACTTCGATATCGGTAAAGCCATCAGCAAGTAATGCTTCTACAATGTAAATGCCCAAAACACCTGTGCCTCCCGTGATTAGTATGTGTTTATCTTTCAATGTAGATCCGCATTCATGGTGATTGTTAATAGGAAGTCTATGGTGTTTTTTCTATTTTGAGATGTCCTGCATGGCTTTTCTCAATGCCTTTTCTAATAACGTATAGTTAGATTCAGACATGTTGTGCAATGGCAGACGTACATCATTCGTCCCGAAACCAAGTATTTTCATTGCTGATTTTATACCTACCGGATTTCCCTCTATGTATAACCAATTATGGAGGTCATATGTTTGCAAGTTTAGTCTTCTTGCTTCAGGATAGTCATTTTTGAGAGCGGCATTGATCATTCCAGAAAACTCTTTTGGAAATGCATTTCCGATTACAGAGATGACTCCTTCACCACCGCATGCGATCATAGGCAAAGCCACTTCATCATCACCAGATGTTACAAAGAAATTATCAGGCCTGTTTTTTATAATTCTTGTGGCTTGGATAAGATCTCCAGTTGCTTCCTTGATTCCGATAAACTTCTTACTTGCTTTTGCCAATCTTATGGTAGTTGTCCATTCCATATTACTTTTTGTACGTCCTGGTACATTATATAGTATGATTGGTACTTCACTCACTTTAGCCATTTCCATATAATGATGATATATACCCTCTTGTGAAGGTTTTACATAAGCTGGGCTAGAAGAAAGGATAGCATCAATACCGTCAAAATTATATGATTCGATTTTTTTGCAAAGCTCTAGGGTGTTATTACCTCCGAAGTTTCCTGCGACTATTGGTACACGTTTATTTACTACTGCAATAACTGTATCTAGGACTTTTCTTGATTCCTCTTCATTGAGTGTTGCCGTTTCACCGGTACTTCCCAATACAACTATATAATCTATCCCACCAGCTATTAGGTGCTCTATGATTCGTTCGATAGTAGGGTAGTCTACTTCGTTATTCTTGAAAGGTGTAATCATTGCAACACCAGTTCCTGTAAATCGAGATTGTTGTACCATGGGATATGATTTATGTACTAAGCTGTCTAAGTTGCTTATCTATGTTTTTTATTAACGAATCAGTATCTGAATAGTCCTTTATATCAATCATAAGGTCAAAAATACTACTGTTCTCCTTGAAGTCGGGGCCAATCTTAAACTTTGCATTACATAGTATTGCTAGATATCTAAGGTGGTCTTCCATTATCGGATTAAGGAAGATTAAAAGATCATATTGTTTACTGAGAATATGATCTATCACTTCATGCTTAGGAACGCCATTCCATTTTATTGCTAGTCTGGAGTATCCAATATCAGTATCTGATTTTTCATCTATAAAATAAAGAATCTCTACGGTCTTGTTAAGTGATTCGAGTTTAGTTTTATATTTCTCTGTTGCTGACTTACTCTGTGGATTGCTACCATCTGATAAGATGCAAACAGAACTACAAATGTTTACTCCTGAATATTCGTTTGTTTGCTTGTAGTTTTGATGTTCACGAAGTGATTTATTGAACATCCATGTACGGATCGATGAGATCATTTTTTAGCCTTTTTTTTAGGCGCACTTTTATCTACGGTATCGTCCTCAGTGAGTTGAGTGAACTCACCCATGTTGCTATATTTTTCTAACCTGTTTTCGATTCTTTCGTCAGGTGATAGATTCATAAGTGTTGCCAGTTCGTTTTTGATATGCAAACGAAGTGTTTTAGCCATTTTTTCTGGATCATTGTGCGCACCACCGACTGGTTCCTTAATGATTTCGTCAATCAAACCAAATCCTAACATGTCATCAGCAGTTAGTTTTAGAGCTTCTGCTGCTTCTTGTTTATGATCCCAGTTTCTCCATAATATTGATGAACAGGACTCTGGGCTAATAACAGAATACCATGTGTTTTCAAACATGAATACTTTGTCACCTAGACCAATTCCTAATGCTCCTCCTGATGCTCCTTCACCAATAACGTAGCATATGATAGGCACTTTGAGTTGTGCCATTTCAAATAGATTTCTGGCAATAGCTTCGGCTTGACCTCTTTCCTCGGCCTCTAATCCTGGGTATGCCCCTGGTGTATCAATAAGACACACTACTGGGTAGTTGAATCGCTCGGCAAGTTTCATTAACCTTAGCGCTTTTCTATACCCTTCGGGATTAGCCATCCCAAAATTCCTGTATTGTCTTAATTTAGTATTGAGACCCTTTTGATGTCCCATAATTACTACAGATTGGCCGTTTATTTTTCCGATACCACCTACGATAGCTTTGTCATCTTTAAAATAACGATCACCATGAAGCTCTACAAATTTTTTACAAATCTGTTCGATATAGTATAACGTATAAGGCCTTTCCGGATGCCGAGATAGTTGAACTTTTTGCCACCCATTCAGATTTGAATAGATTTCCTTAGTTTCTGATTTTATTTTATTTTCTAATTCTTTTATTTTATCAGAAACATCAATGTCTCCTTCTTCGCCTACTTGCTTTATTTTTTCAAGCTGTTCGTACAGCTTCTCCAGCGGCTTTTCGAATTCTAAGAATACCATAAGTTCGGTTTTTGAATTTGTATTAAAAATTACAAACTTCTTTTGCTTGTCAAAGTTAGCAAAAATGATTGATCAAGATCAACTTAGAATGGTATAATTCTTATTTAAAATCTTCTATAAATTCTATTTTTGTGAGTTGCTTTTGATAAACTGTAGTACTGTAAGTTATCGAGCAATGGTAAGTTTGATTTTGTTATTTGCCAAAGGCTCTTATTAATTTTCTGTAAATTGTAGTTGAAATCGGCTCTAAGAGTCGATTGTCGAATATTCGGAAAGCAAACCAGTCGAACAGTCCTAAAAAAAACGCAACTGTCGCAGACACACCTATTATTTCTTTACATATTGTGTCAATATAATTACAGTTTGCCCTTCTACTTTACCTTCTATATGGTTAGCATTATCTCTGACCAGTCTTATTCTTCTTACCGCAGTTCCTCTTTTCGCTACTAGGCTAGCACCCTTCACTTTTAGATCTTTGATCAAAGTTACAGTATCGCCAGGCTCTAAGATGATGCCATTGCTGTCCTTGTGGACTATAGCTTCTGATTCGTCTACTATACCTTCCTCGGCCCAAGCCTTAGTGTCGTCATCTAAGTACATCATGTCAATAAGATCAGAGGCCCAGTCTGTAGATTTTAACTTATATAGCATTCTATAAACAACAACTTGTACTGCTGGTTCTTGGCTCCACATACTATCGTTTATACATCTCCAATGATTTGGGTCAATGTTGTCACTATTTTCTAATTGGTCAGCACAAACATGACAAGTGCTTACTTGATTTTCTAGTTTGTCTTCTGATTTAGGAGACACTATGTAAGTAGATAATTTTACTTCACTACCGCATAGTTCACATTTAGATTCACTTCTTTTCTCTAATTCTCTAGAAATACTCATAGTTCATGTTTTTATTAAAAAAGTGATTTAAAAACTTGGTCATTACCTACTTATAAATACTTTATTGTTTGGCATAACTCAATGTTCTTAAATCACTTAAAATGGATTAAAAAGGACTTATCCTTATTTTTCCAAAGGCCATTTGAATTTGCCTTTCAACTTTGATGAAGCTTCAGTGGATTTGTATCCGCCTCTTTTTTTATTACTTTTCTTACGTGGTGAGTTGTTGTTATTATCTGAAGATTTTGTGTTGTTATTTCTATCTCTTCTGTCGTTTGACTCTGATCTTTCACCTCGAGATTCATCTCTTTTTTGATTCGATCTACCTGGGCTCTTTTCGTCGTTATTGCTTCTTCTAGATTTCTTTTCGCCTCTTGGTTTATCTGATTTACCTTTATTTCCACCGCCTTTTTGACCAGTCTTTTTTGCTTTTCTGTTAGTGAAAAACTCCTGTTTTCTTTTTTGCTTTTCTTTTTCCCACTGTTTTTTCTCAGCGGCGGTCATAGGTTTTTCTGTCTGCGGATATTTTGCACTCTTAGCTACTTCGATCTTTATGCCGATGAGTTTTTCAATATCCCTTACGAACTGGTTTTCTTCCGGTTCTGCAATTCCTATTGCAATTCCCTCTTCTCCAGCTCTTCCTGATCTACCAATTCTGTGTACATATGTTTCAGGGAGATTAGGTATTTCATAGTTGATTACATACCTCAGTTTATCAATATCAATTCCTCTTGCTGCAATATCAGTCGCAACCAAAACTTGAATACTTCCTTCTTTGAATAACTTAAGAGATTTTTGTCTTTGATTCTGAGCTTTGTCTCCGTGAATAGAGTAAGATTTTATTCCTTTTTTAGTTAGATTTCTAGCTACTCTATCAGCTCCATGCTTTGTTCTAGTAAAGACCAACGCTTGTTCAATATTTCTTTCTTGTAGGATCTCAATCAAAAGAGCTCCTTTATCTGATCTATTTGTATAGTAAATAACCTGTTTGATTGTTTCAGCTGTAGAACTCGCTGGAGTTACCTCCACTTTTATAGGGCTATCCAATATTTTATTAGATAGATCTATAATGTTTTGTGGCATTGTTGCTGAGAAGAAAAGAGATTGCCTCTTATCAGGTATTATCTTTAATAGTTTTCGAATGTCATTTATGAATCCCATATCTAGCATTCGGTCTGCTTCATCAAGAACGAAAAGTTTGATCTGATCGATTCTAATATGACCTTGGTTGATAAGATCTAAAAGTCTACCCGGAGTAGCCGTTAATATGTCTATACCTTGCCTTAGTTTTTTAACTTGGGCGTGTTGCTTTACACCACCAAATATAACCGTATGCGTTAATTCCGTATTTTTACTGTATTCTTTGATGTTTTCATCAATTTGAATAGCTAACTCCCTTGTTGGGGTTACGATAAGAGCTTTTATTATCTTATTTCCTTGCTCATTAGCTATATCTTTTTCGATCAATTGAATGATAGGAATAGCAAATGCAGCTGTCTTACCTGTACCCGTTTGTGCAACGCCAAGTAGATCTTTTTCTTCTAAGATTAATGGTATCGCCTTTTCTTGTATTGGTGTGGGCTCTACATATCCTTTATCCGCTAATGCCTTTAGAATAGGCTCTATTATATTTAATTCTTTAAATGTCATTATGAGTGATTTGATTTATCTCCCGCAACAACAAAATAGTGCTCTCGGAGATCTCTAATATTGGCAAAGATAATAATATTAAAGATAACTGTAATATGATCGATTACATATACTAATATTTCTATGTACTTAAATTGTTTCATTTATAGAATAGTAGGTTTTTTTATATATTTAGCATAAGTTTTATAGATTCTACCTTGTAATCTATAATCAGCTGATTACAATTATCTTTAATAAATCATGATATGGTAACTGAGAACAACCCCTTTGGAAATGAAATTGCACATTTTACAGATAAGAGAATTACTGAAATCCTTAATGATTCCAGTAACTACTCCTCTCTACTTGTTTATGGATGCAAGCGCGAAGCGGATCTAAGAAATCTGGATATCAACGAGAACTTCATGTCTGACAATCCTTTTTCAGCTGACGTTGAGGCTTATAGTGATGCAAAGCTATCGGCTATGCTTGGTGGAAATATTGAATACTCCCCTAAGTTATTAGCTGCTTGTCGTATAGAGGGTGCAAAAAGAGGATTGAAGCCTCCCAATAAAAAAGATTCTGGTTTTTCTAGTCGAGATGATATTATCCAAGTGCAACAAAGCCTTAAAAATGGAATGTCAGTGGATAGTATAAAGAATTATTTGATAGATAGAGGCTATTCTGATGAAGATGCTTTAGTGCTAATTAATAAAGCTGTAGAATCAAAAGAAATAGTGGTGGTTCACGAAGAGAAGAAAAGTAGTTCAGGAATAGGAGTATTTGGTGTTCTATTTATGGTTTATGTAGTCGCAAAATGGATCTATATTTTGTCTAGGTAGAATTATAACTTTTGACGGCAATCAAAATTAATTAAAAAATATTTTAATAGAGTATGGAGTTATTAGATGATAATTTAGAATTGCAACCAGATAGTTTAACTGTTAGGAAGTTAGAGGCAAAGATTGCTATTAAGAATGAATACTTAGAAGCAAAGAAAATCTATGGTCGTGCAAAATTAACTACGATTATTGTTACGGTATTAACTTTGATTACTTTTGCATTTGCTAGCGCAAATGGTGCAGGGGCTGGTTTTCTGGAAATTGGGTTACTATTGATTTATATAGTAGCTATCTTTGTTCCTCTTGAATATTCTAAATACTCTTTTTCGGTAATCTCATTTCTTTATTTGCTTAATTTCGGATTAGCATTAATTACCTTTTCGAATGGGTTATTGTTTATAATTGTTCTTGTCCGACTTGCAATTCTATATTTTATATTAATGGGTGCATATAGTGGTTTTAAAGTAGAAGGTATACTCAATAAGATGAGGACTCTCGATATGGAAAGCTTTAGGCAATAAAATATATCAAGCAGCTTTAAATTATCCCAAAAGGCCCATTACAAAACTCTTTTTTCTGACTGATACTGGCACCATACTACCATCTTTCATTGATATGTATCCACCTTCAGTTTTGACATATGCTTTAACAAATGCCATGTTGATCAGATGAGATTGATGTACTCTTTCAAAACCTGAGTCATTCAGCATTTTATCAAATTCCTTTAGTGTACGAGTAATCAATAATTTACTGCCATCAGCAAAATAGAAGTATGTATAGTTCGTCATAGATTCAAGACGGACAATGTTTTTTATCTCCGCAACCTCAATTTTTTCAGAAGTATGAAGGGCTATTTTTTCTAGTTTCGAATCTGGTTTTATACTACCACGTAATAAGTCTAATTGTGATTTGGCAGAGAGTTTCTTCTGGGCGAGTTTCTCAACGGCCTTTATTAGGAGTTCAGGATTAACCGGTTTAAGTAAGTAATCTAATGCTGAGTATTGAAATGCCTTAAGCGCATAGTCCTGTCTCGCTGTAACGAATATGACAGAATCCAAATTGTTAGGAACAATATCTAGTAGATCAAAACCACTTCCATCCTCCATTTCAATATCTAGGAAGATAATGTCTGGCACAGTCTGTTTTAGTAGTTTCGCTCCCGAAAGTACTCCGTCAGCTTCACCTATTACCTCTACATTATCACAATAGTCAGAAAGGTCAGCTTTTAATGATGTCCTTGCTAATTCCATGTCATCTATGATTACTGCAGTAAGTTTTTGCATTTTCTCTTTTATTAATTTACTCAATGTTTTAAATGGATAGCTCTCTAAATTCTTTATTTATATAGATTTTTATTTTCAACATACCCAGCAGCTGTAGCTTCGATGAAGAAATCATGTTTACCTTTTTCTAATGGTTTGATTCTTTTAGCAGGAACTCCTGCATACAGATATCCAGATTCGAGAATAGCACCTACAGTAACGACAGCTCCGGCACCTACTATCACATTAGATTCAACGATTGCACCATCCAATATTATTGCGCCCATTCCTATTAGTACATTATCATGGATATTACAGCCATGTATGATAGCTCTATGGCCAATAGATACATCATCACCGATTACTGTATCTTGTTTTCCTGTAGACCCATGAACTATTGCAGCGTCTTGGATATTAACTCTATTTCCAACTTTTATTTTATTTACATCACCTCTTATTACGGCTTGAAACCAAATGCTTGATTCGCTTCCGATTTCGACGTCACCAGTTATCGTAGCATTTTCGGCTACCCAGCAAGTACTATCAATCTTTGGTGTAATATCTTTTACGGTAATGATTGGCATATTAGAATTATGATTTTTTATGCGATACAGGTGTAAGTTTATATCCTTCTTTTTTTAGCAAGTTGATTACTCCTTTCTTACCAGCTAGGTGGCCTGCACCTACCGCAAAAAATGTTGGCATTTCGGACATCATTGTTTTCATGCCACTGATCCAAGCTGTGTTTCTTTTACTAAGTAATACATCTTCATATTCTGACAATTGTTCACCTTCATCTGTTATCATTGCAATCATAGCATTTATATTCTGCGACTTATACATTTCGACCATTTCCTTCATTTGATCGCTACCCGAATCACCTGCTTTGATCGTTTCAATTAACATATCCGCCTGAGCTTGATAAGGAATTGAATCAAAGACACTCATTTGGAATTCGATAGTTTCTAGTCCAGCCATCGGCATATTTGAGCTTTTAGCTATATCCATGAATTCCATTTCGTATGATTTCATACTGCCATTTTGAAGACCAGAGGGATCCATATCTCCAGAAGCAAATACAGTAAGAAACATAGGTTTCATTCTTTCTAGCATCATAAGAGGCATTCCTATTTTTGCAAAATGAGCATCGACCATTTTATAATCTTCTTCACTTATTAGGTCCTTCAATGTTTTGCCATCATTCATGAATGCTTGATTCATGATACTCATCATGTTACTCATATCATTCATTTCATTCATATCTATTTCGAATACCATTTTCTTCGTATTGTCAATAGCTGCTAATGTTCCATTAGGCAAATAGTATGCTTTGGAATCAATGAGATGAATAGTACCGTAGAGATATGAAGGTTCAGTAAGGCCTTGACCTTCAATTTTCCATAGTAGGGCGTTAGTAAGTGGCTTGTATACTTCGTTTTCAAGTTTTTGCGATAGACCATCTTTAGTCGTCTTACAAGATGTAAATGTGAAAGAAACGGCAATCATCAATATTGCAATCAGTCTGATATATTTACTCATATTTTTCTATTTGTTGTAAAGATAACGAATGGCTCGTCATCGGAGTTCAATTTTTCTATCGAATGCCCTTTTTGTTAGATGGTTGATAAGGTACAATCTTTATTTGCCAAGAATAAAAAAGGGAAGAACCATTTCTGATTCTTCCCTTTGTATTTTATATAATTACTAATTACTTAGCGTATTGTATTTTTACTTTTTCTCCAATCCAACATCCTACTGTCTGTGTAGATCCTTCTTTTAGTCCTCTTGAGAATCCGTCTTCTCTTGATGGCATTGATGCTCTGTATTTTGATAATCTAGAATTTGCATCATCTGCAACCGAAGCGTCTACAGATTTTGCGTATCTGTATTTGTCCATTGCTGCAAGGATAGCAAGTCTTTGGTTCCAAGAATCGCCACATGATCTAGCTCCTGATCCGTACATGTCACCGATTAACATATATGGTCTTCCCCACCCTGGTCTGTTCTTAGCTGCCTCTAATGCTGTAGCTCTTGCTGCACCATATTTTTTCAGTTTTCTATATTGAATAGATGCCTTACTAAATTGGTATCCAGCTTTCTTTTTAAGATCAGTCTCTCCAGAAATTGCATCATTATACTTATTTATAGCCTCTTCAAAGTTACCTGCATCGTAAGCTTTTTTAGCCAAAATGCCAGGATTGTTCGCTTCAAATTCTGCCTTTTTTGCAGCATTTTGTGTGTTGGCCCAAGTTTTATATTTGCCTTCTACTTCCATAAGGAAAGCATTACTAGGATCACAACTTTGTGCTTTTAACTTTGACACTATCTTTTTCCATACTTCAGGATCTTCTGGAGATGCATCGTACTCTGGTCTCATTTTCTCTACAAAGAATTCACAATCGAATATGTCATTTCCTATAACAGCAAACTTAGCATTCATAGCTTCTTTTGCCTGCTGATAGTAAGGTCCTAGTGATCCCCCCTTCTCTATGTTGTGGTCTGCAATAGCATTCAACTCATCATAAAGAGATCTTGCTTTAGCTTTTTCAAACTTTCCTTTTTCGAATTCATATACAATGATAGAAGCATATGGATCAAAGATGATGTATTCAGCTCCTAGTCCACTGTTTTCTCTTGCTAAGTCCAAAGCTGCAAGTGTTTGGCTATACGGAGTGTTTAATGTATAAAACATGTCAAATGCTTTTCTACCTGCTAGGTATCCAATTCTTGCATCTATACATGATCCATCAGGACATTTACTACTTGTGATTGATCCCGCTTTGTAACAAGCGATTGCATCATCAATAAGTGAGATGTATTTTGCTTTATGCTCATCTTTTAATGTAGCATCTGTTTCATTCTTAAATTTCTGTAAGAATAATTGCGCTCCATCGGTAAAGTGGTAATCTCTTTTCCCATCTGCAGCTGGAGCTATGGTAAATGCTTTTTCCCAGTTCTCATAAGCTAAAGTGTAATCTTTATCTTTTAGTGCTTGTCTGTAGATCGAGTGAGCATTTTCAGCATCTTCTTTCTGTGGCGAATCTACCCAAGATGCGCACTGTGCATTCCCCAATGTCACAGTTGCTAATGCTAATACGCTCGCGAATAATAATTTTTTAAGTCGTGTCATAATATGCTTTTTAATTCTTGTTAATCTGTTACTCCATCAATAGCCCATCAGTCAAATAGTAGATGAAGATTTGTTATATATAGTTGTGTTCTTCTAGTTGTATTTTCGTTTTATAAACCATTCGTCATCATTGAACGTGAATCCTAAGCTTAATTTAAAGAATGTTTCTTCAATTATGGATCCACTACCTTTTTTTCCAAATTCAACTCCAATATTTGCATGTGAAATCTTTCTTTGGTAAATAAATGGTAATCCCATTCCAAATGTTATTCCACGAGAATTGATTTGTTCTCCATTTACAACTCTTGGATCAGTTTTATAATACAATCCATACCGGTAATATACTCTTTTGAAATACCTGTTGTATGATCTATGGTTAGGACGAAAAAATCCTCCTAAAGAAACATTCATTGTGTTTTTTAACGGATTCTTAGCAAGTGTGGGGTCAGCATCATTTTCATAGCTAGACCAATTTGCAGTTCCAAAATCAAACCCAATCATATATTTGTTACCATGATAGTAACTAGCCCCGAAGCCCAGTTCTAATGGTAATTTACCAGTTCCAGCTTGATCTGAGGTTAGAGATATTGTATCAATAAACTGATTAGCTGAGGTTGGAGTTTGTACTCCGAGTTTCGATTCTGTTAATGAAGTATTAAAAGAAGTAGCTGATTTTAGTCGAACACCAAGAGATAGTATTTTAGATTCTTGTGTGGTCTTTTCATCTATTTGTTTTTGGTTTAGCACTTTCAGGTACATACCACCTACGCCCCATATAAATCCTTTTAAGTTGTACTTTGACGCAAATAGATTTTGATAAGCAACCGGTAATTCCGCAAGTGTGATTGTTTGGTTATACTCAATGTTTCCAAATAAGTATCCCATATTTATACCAAATGAGAATTCTTTATATTTAATTGCATTTCCCCACATGAATTTATAGCTTCCTCCATCTCCAGAGAACGCTCTCCTTACTTCCCCAATGCCAGCGATAGTGTCTTGAGAAGTTATATTGTATCCCACGGTACTATTAGGCATCAAAGTGAAAGACATACCTAGGTCATATGGTTTCTTCTTTTGATTTAATATCTCATTGAGAGGATTCGAAAGAGGAAAAGCAAGTGATAAGTACTGTAAGTTACCTCTCCATGCTGTACTTGATTCTAGACCACTATTTAGAGTAGATCTAGTTGCTGACATTCCTATATCAAATGCAGTCGCTCGCAGAGAAGCTAGACTTGCTGGGTTTACGATATTTATATGGTGACCGTCAACATACGAGGATCCCAATGACCCCATATTTCTTAAGTGTAAGAAGTTTTCATCAACGAGATCTCCAATACCATATCTAGAATATGGTGAGTTTCCATTGGTTTGCGCAGAAACCTGAGCAATGACTAAAAATGAAAATAAGAATGCTATTATTCTATACTGCATAGTTTATTGTTGCATCTAATCCTTCTAAGACTAGAAATGAATGGACAAATATCTTAGTTTTTAAGAGATCTGCAAAAAAAGGAGCGTCTCCGCCGGTTATTATTACGTTAATATCTCCAATGTCATGTTTTATCATAGCTATTAACGATTCAATTTCTAATAATGTACCGTAAACAATACCATTTTGCATTGCAGTGACAGTACTTTTACCTATATAGTCTATATTATATACAGGTTCTACAAGGGGTAGGGTAGAGGTCATGGTGTCCATTGCCTCTGCTCGCATTCGTAATCCTGGTGAAATATTTCCCCCCAAGTATTTTTTATCAGCTGTGATTATATCGTATGTGATACACGTGCCAGCATCAATTATCAGACAGTTTTTATTTGGGTAAACCTTAGTGCATCCTATAGCGACTGCCAATCTATCTTTTCCCAAAGTTTTGGGGGTTTGATATAAGTTTTTTACTGGTACTGGTGTTTTATAATTCAATCGAAGTAATGAAACATTAGCTTTCACTCTTTTTTCGAAAGCACTTACACTTTTGCGAGTACTACTTGAGATTGCTTTTGTTATTTTATATTTTTCAAATAAGTTATTAACTTCTAGTTCGTTCATCGTAAAGAAAACATCATTATGAATCATACGACCAGAATCGAATATACCAATTTTGATCCTAGTGTTTCCTATATCAATACACAGATTCATCTCACGAAATTAAACATAATTAATGTCAGTCTTTATTAGTGCTTGAAATGCCTTACTCCAGTAAACACCATCGCAATGTCATTGTCGTTGCAGTAATCAATGCTTAGCTGATCTTTGATTGATCCTCCTGGTTGCACTACAGCGCGGATTCCAGCTTTATCTGCAATTTCTACACAATCTGGAAAAGGGAAAAAAGCATCCGATGCCATTGCGCATCCATCTAGTTCAAAGCCAAATCCCTTGGCCTTGGCTATTGCTTGATTACAAGCATCAACTCGACTCGTTTGGCCACATCCCATACCGAGTAATTGATTGTTCTTAGCTAAAACGATAGTATTTGATTTTAAGTGTTTAACACATTTGTTAGCAAATATTAAGTCTTTTAGCTCCTGTTCGGTTGGTTTTCTATTTGTCGCGGGAGATAATTCAGTTACTGTTTCTGTTCTTTTATCTGTGTCCTGCTGAATTACGCCATTCAAAAGACTCTTAAAGCTCTTATCATTTACATGGAAGTGCTTTATTTTAAGCAAGATTCTTTTTTTCTTAGCGCCTAGAAGATCCATTGCATCTTGATCAAAGTCAGGCGCAATGAGTACTTCATAAAATAATTTATTGATTTGTTCAGCTGTTGCTAGATCTACTTTTGTATTTGATATTAATATACCGCCAAATGCTGAAACAGGGTCTCCGGCTAATGCCGCATGCCAAGCTTCTAACACAGTCGATCTAGTAGCTATTCCGCAAGGGTTTGTATGTTTCAATACAGCAAATGTAGGCTCATCATTTTTAAACTCAGCCATTAGGTTTACAGCTGCATCAACGTCAACTAAATTATTAAATGATAATTCTTTACCTCCAATTTTTTCGAACATTGCATCCATCTCACCAAAGAATATTCCCTGTTGATGAGGATTTTCGCCGTATCTTAATGGCGTTCCGATATGAATTGATTGTTTGAATGCTGGTTTCGTATCTTTTTCCAGGCTATCAAAATAGTTATGAATAGCCGTGTCATAGTTTGACGATACCTTGAATGCTTTCCTTGCCAGTGCTTGCCTATCTTCTAGTGTTGATAGACCATTTTGATCTGAAAGAATTCTTTCTAAATCAGAGTATTCATCTTGAGAAGGAATAACAACAACATCTCCAAAGTTTTTGGCAGCTCCACGGATTAATGCAATCCCTCCAATATCAATTTTTTCGATTATGGTTGCTTGATCGTTTGTTGCAGCGACAGTCTGTTCAAAAGGGTATAGGTCAACAACAACGAGATCTATCTGAGGTATTTCGTATTTGTCAAGCTGCGATAGATGATCATCTTCTCTTCTTGCTAGTATTCCACCAAACACCTTAGGGTGTAAAGTTTTTACTCTACCGTCAAGGATAGAAGGGTAGCTCGTTAGGTCTTCCACTCTTTCAACCTGTCCGCCTTGCGCTTCGATGAATTTTTGGGTTCCTCCTGTACTATATATAGTGACACCTTGTTGGATTAATGTCTTTACAATGTTCTCTAGTCCGTCTTTATGAAACACGGATATTAGAGCCGATTTTATCTTTCTTTCAGCCATTCTTCAAAGATAGGTTGGTTGCTTAATTACGGTTTGTTTACCGTCAGTATACTAAAAGTTGCAAATGTAATGAATTGAGCCGTAAAACATAAATGAATAAAGGGAGTGTTGTTAAATTTCTAACCTAGATGCATAGAAATATCAGGTGCTTTTTATGGATCTAGTATAATTCGCAATAGGAACGTCAAATTGTATCTAATTTAGAAAAATGAAAATTGCTTGTTTGTATATTCAGTTCATATATTTGATTCTTAAATCTAATGTAGAAGAAAATAGAATTTGTATTATTTAATTTCTTTATGTGCTGCGTTTATTCTTGGAATGTCCAAATCTGGATTGAAAGGGATGGGAATTGTTATAGTAACATTGATGGCTTTAGTGCATGGGGCCAAGGCATCAACAGGAATATTGCTTCCTCTATTAATTTTTGCTGATATTTTAGCGGTAACTTACTATAATAGACATGCCCAGTGGCGCTATTTGTTTAAGTTTTTACCATGGATGCTTGTAGGGGTATTATTTGGTGTTTATGTCGGTAAAGATCTTCCGGAGGATTTGTTCAAGAAGGGGATGGCAGCGATTATCTTAATTAGTGTTGTTATTATGATTGCTTGGGAAAAGTATGATAAAAGAAATGTTCCTGATAAAATTTGGTTTGCTGGGTCGATGGGATTATCCGCTGGATTTACAACTATGATTGGTAATTTGGCTGGTGCATTTTCAAATATATTTTTCTTGGCTACTAGAATACCTAAAAACGAATTTATTGGAACAGCAGCTTGGTTGTATTTTATAGTGAATTTATTTAAGCTGCCATTTCATGTTTTTAGCTGGGAAACGATAGGGTTGTCTTCCTTAATAGTTGATTTAAGGCTAGTGCCTGGTGTAATTGTTGGATTTATAGTGGGAATTCGGGTTGTGAAAAGATTCGAAGAAAATCAATATCGAAAATTCATCCTAATAATGACGGCACTTGGTGCACTTACAATGCTCATTAAATAATTGGCTCTTTGCTACATTTACTTAGTGCATAAAAACAAAAATGGATGATTTGTTTCCAAATCATCCATCTGTATATATTATTCTGTATTGGAATTTATTCTTCCTCTGCAGATGCTTTATTTCCTTTAACAGGTGCTTGATAGTTCAAATCAGGTACAACATTAACGAATGTTCTACCCATTCTTCTTTTTTTGAACTCAATTGTCCCATGCACTAAAGCATGAAGAGTGTGATCTCTACCAATTCCAACATTTACGCCAGGGTGAAACTTTGTTCCTCTTTGTCTTACTATAATGTTACCAGCTTTTGCGTACTGTCCACCGAATAATTTGACACCTAAATATTTAGGATTACTATCTCTTCCATTATCCGTACTACCTACTCCTTTCTTGTGAGCCATGATTAATATTTTTTATTGTTATGAAAAATATATCCGCAATATTATGCAGAGATAGTGTCTATTTTAATTTTAGTAAAGCACTGTCTATGACCATTCTTTACCTGATACCCTTTTCTTCTCTTCTTTTTGAAGACGATTACTTTGTCACCTTTCTGATGTCCAAGTATAGTTGCACCTACTGAGGCACCACTTAAAACCGGCGTGCCCAAAGTTGTAGATCCGTCATTTTCAACCAATAATACTTGGTCAAAACTAACTTTATCACCCTCTGAAGCTTCTAACTGGTGGACAAAGATCTCTTGACCTTCTGTCACTTTCATTTGCTGACCAGCTATTGTTACGATTGCAAACATGTTATTTAATTTTAATTTCTTTTTCCAAATGGAGTGCAAAGATAATCATTTAATTAGATTATGCAATATCTTTTATGTGAAATTGACGTGTGTTTCTTTTAGATAGCCATTACACGTAAGTATTTGTGGTCAGGCTTGAAAATATAATGGGGTGAAGTTTTCTAAAGTCTGGTTATTATAGATATAACAATAGATAGAAATGAATTGCTTGGTTCAATTTTATATAACCGCTTTCATGATAAAGTAGTAGGGTATCACTCAAAACTTTATGTACTGATTTGAGAATAGAGCAAAAAAAAAGGATGTAACAATGTTACATCCTTTCTTCTTTATTATAACGAGGATATATTAATATCCTGAGTTTTTATTTCCACTGTAAGTAGAACCACTAGCTGATCTAGTAGATCTGTCACCTTTTCCAGCGTTAGGACCTTCTGGTCTTCCCATTTCATAGTCACTATCTCCACATACTCTGAACTCTACTCTTCTATTCATGTAGTGTTGTGATTCAGATTTTGCGTTAGCACCTCCCATCATTGGAGCATCTTCACCACCATACATTAATTTGAATCTACTTCTTTCGATTCCGTAGTTTGTTACTAAGTAATCAACAGTAGCTTGAGCTCTATTGTAAGAAAGTACTCTGTTATAGTCATTGCTATTTCTAGCATCAGTATGACCTACAGCTGATACACAAATACTTGGGCACATTTTCATTACATTAGCTACATGGTGTAGTTGTCCGTAAAAATCAGGCTTAATATTATATCTATCAAGATCGAAGTGAATCATTGGTAAAAACCATTTTCCACAATCAGAACTATTGTTGTTACTTGCAACCATAGTATTAACTGTACTCATCATTGCTGATGTCTTATTGTCAACAATAGCGTTAACGTCATCTTCAGTTATTGAAGGAACAGCTGCAACACCTTTGTTATCAACATCAAAACCAGGAGGTGAATAAGGCTCTTCATCTTTACAATCAGCAAATCCGTCACCATCACTATCTAAAGTTACACCTCTAGTATCAACTGGACATCCAGCTGGAGTATCTAATTCTTGATCTAACATATCGATGATACCATCAGCATCTTCATCAGAAAGGTCAAGTAAAGGTCTTTGCTTTAATTCAGCTATATCGTTAAATGTAGCATCAAGAGGATTCAACCAGTATAAAGGCTCAGTTACTTTGTCTAAGTTTCCTATGTTGATTCCTAATCTTAAGTTAGTGTAATGTACTATATCAGTATTGTTTGTTTGATCAAGTGCTGTTCTGAATTTGATTCCATCAAGGAAATCATTATCAGAAAGCATTACTTGGTGCTCAATACCAATATTGATTCTTTTGCTTATCTTTCTTGATAAACCCATTGAACCTGTGAAGATTACATGAATATTAGTTTCATCACCTAATCTGAAGATACCTTGTTTTTTAGGACCGTCAGTTTCATATACACCATCGTAGATATTTGCAATGAAATCTTTTCTTTGATTTCTTCCTTCTTTAGTATCAAGCGGGAAAGCATTTATTCCACCCAAATCTGAGTACGCATTACCAGAACCATCTAAAAGATCAATTTTAGTATTGTGATTAGATAAACCTACACCAATAGTAGTGTACCAGTTCCATTTGTTTCTATCTTTGTGGAATAAAAGATTACCAATGTTGATTACACCTTGAAGTGCACCATACATATAAGTAGTCTTATGATTTGGAACCCAACCTGAAGTACCTTCGTACTGTGCATAATCATTTACGAAATCAGTGTCACTAGGTCTTCCGTATTCTACTAGACCACCACCATCTGCTCTGGTTTTCCAAAGTTGTGTTTCTTTACCAGTCATTTGACCGTAAAATAAGTCAGCACGTATTGAGAAAACATAATGTACAGCTTTACGTAAGTGTAAACCAACGCCAAATCCACCAGGGACTGTTCTGTCAACATCACCATCTATAAATGCA
>CALKXE010000293.1 GCA_938003955.1 uncultured Saprospiraceae bacterium
CTTGCTATGGAGAATGCCGAATACATTTGCTGCAGCAATGCCAATATGTGGTGCTGGTTCTCCCGAAAAAGCGATTTATATGAAGTCCGTACCTATGAGAATATTTCACGGGGAAGAAGATGGAGTCGTCCCAATACAGAAATCAAAACAGATGGAACAAGCGATAATAGACTCAGGAGGAAGCCCGAAAACGTATTATTATCCAGGGGTAAATCATGATAGTTGGACGAGTGCATTTGCTGAGAAAGATTTTTTGTCTTGGTTGTTTGGACAGAGGCTAATGTAAGAGTGAAGAAGTATGCATGAATATCTAGTATTGCAGCTAATGTTTTCAAATATTCTGAATAAAATACATATTGACTGAAATTTAGAAGAGATTTAGAGACTAGATAACTACAATTTGATGGGATAACGTGTTTTTAAGCGTATTTAAGTTCTATTTTTTATGCTGATAGTCAATGGATTATTTATATTTTTCGTAAATTTATAAAACCAAGAACTGAACCAATTAATTGTCCATTTATAATAACCTAATACAAGAGATCTGAAAAGACGATTAGGTATACCATTCACAGAAAGGCTTTGTTGCTTCTTTGTTATCATGAATATGTGTTTTATGAAAGTTATTTTATCAATAATCTTTGTTCTATTCTGCGGACTACTATCTGCCCAGGATTACTGGGTCAATGAATATGACCTTGGCGATCGAGATCAAGAAATAGGAAGAAACGTGATTGCGCTTGATAGCTTGATCGTGGTGACAAGTGGGATTACTTGTGCATCTAATACTAAGCTATGTCATAAGTTTTCTGTTTATGATATGATGGGTAATCTAAAATATGTTACCACATATGATTCCCTTATTCATCTTACAGGAGCAATACCGGATAGAGGACTTATTATACGAGATGGTCGATTCATTACTTGTGGGAAGTCTTTTAGGTCTGATTCAGAGTTTTGTATTATTGCACAAAATATAGAAGGAGAAGTCATACAGCGAAAGTTTATAACAAATCCATATGACAGTACACAACGGATAGAGCCGCAGGTATTATTAGAACTGGATGATTACCTCGTATTGGTAGCTGATATTTTTGAAATTACAGCTGCATCACCATATGGGTTTATCAATCGCGTAGCTGCTTATACTATAGATCCACTTACTTTCGAGATTATAAATGAATTCATCTTTGACCCCACAGAGTATTTTGTAGATGTAAAAGATGCTAAGATAACAAGGGATAATCATGTGATACTTGGGGTAGATCAACGAGTAGATGCACCTATAGGTAATGGTGATAGACATATTTTGCAATTCATAAAGTTAAACTCTTCTATGACTATGGTAGATAGTATGAGTGCTGAGATGATATCGATCAGCAATGAAGATCGGTTTGCAATTGGCCATGATAATAGGATCGTAGCGACAAGAAAAGAGAGTAGAGAAGAGTTATGGATTTATGATCTAGAAACAAAAACAGTAGAAAAGAAAAGTTACGATCCTTTTACAGATCAAAATCGAGGAAAAATACATTATGACATTAGAGGAATTAAAGCTGATCGAAATGGAGATATCTACTTATATGGTAGATTAAATTCTTTACGATTAAATTATACTTTTTCTGGATATATACAAAAGCTAGATGAAAACTATGAAGTCGTAAAAGAAAGAATATATATAACACATGCTAATGATGCCGTAGGTTTCGAAGGGAGGGATGGTTGGTCGGATTATTCTGTTGTTTATGATATGTATTTTGATGATAATGATAATGTTTATTTTACAGGATATGTAGATGATGTGTATAGGGATGCTGGGTCAACGAAACCTAATTCTAATATATTATTAGGGAAGCTGGATTTGGAATTGTGTGCAACGGATAGTTGTGAGGTGGAGCATTATGTAGGAGGACATTTACGTCCAGACCATCTAGCCCTACCCAATAAGACATGGCATATATACAATGAGACAACACAGGAAGTATACCGCTATCGCTTATCCGCTAGTAGTGTATACATGGCAGATAGGTACTATCTAGAATTATTAAGATCTGACACTTATGATGGGGATGACTTCTACAGTACTGGTCAATACCTCAGAGAACGAACCAACCAAGTGTATCTAAGAAAGGATGAAGAAGATTTCTTTCTTTATGATTTTGATATGGAGCAGGATTCCAGGATGTCATCATGGGTGTATGAGCGATTCGAGGCGAATCATCAGATGGTAGAGTTTGATAGTATACAGCTAGAGAATGGGGAGATGGCAAGAAGGACGAAGCTACGCTGCTCCATAGATGAAGATGCCGAGGACTACGGGTACTATTACTGGATAGAAGGAGTAGGAGATACTAAAGGCTTGCTTGCGATAGGGGAAGCATGCATCGAGGGGCGAGCGAGTCACTTATTATGTGCTTATGATGGAGATGGTAATATCATATGGGACAATCCTGACTTTGCTGGATGCTGGGTTACAGTGTCTACGGAGGATGAATTAAGCGACTTATCTGTTATAACTCCTAACCCTACCACAGGATTGATAAAAATAGAAGGATATAAGGAATATGACAAAATTATAATTCATAGTATGATAGGGCAAGTAGTAATGGAAAAGGATTCGCGGCTTGAATTAGATATTAGTAGCTTGGGTAGGGGAAGTTATATAATCACTTTGAAAGGGCGCACTCAATCTCATACCCAAAAAATAATAAAGCTATGAATCTCTGAGCACTCAACTTTAGAGACTAGAGGAAATGATTTTCATTATCATTTTAACTTTATTGTCTTTAAATTTCTATTTAGCTTGATTGGTAAAAAAAGCTAAGACGCCCATGGAAATGATTGTACTTAATGTCCTTGATTTTTACGAAATAAAATTTTAAACATATGATTTACAAGATTTCATTATTCGTTTTGATGCTTTCATGTTCTACAATGTCTGGGCAGGAATTCTTAACCGAACTTTATTTTGAAAATAGCAATGGAATTAAAGATACTGTATATGTAGGATACGATCCTACTGCAACCACAGAAATAGATTCGCAATTTGGAGAAATAGATATCACATCTGATTCACTATCAGGATTAGGGGTCAGATTGTCTCGAACTAACGTATTTGATTATGATTACGACTATGAATATTGGAATGAAGAAGACTTTCCAAATATAATGACTTACCAATCAAAAGTGGATATTCTAGCAAGGGAATGTTCTGATATATTTATATATTGGGAGCCACCTGCTAGCACAATATTAATACCTATAGATCAGCTGCCATTAAAAATAAGCTGGGACAATACAGCATTTCAAAATGAGTGTGTAGAATATTCATTTCTTACTGTTTGGCCACACGATCAATGGTGGCATGTGCCTAGATTTACTGAATATCATCTTCCTTTTGAGACATCACTATTAATGAGTGATAATTCAAGTCTTATGATTGATCAGCCGTCAGGGCACAGTTATGTCAATGAATTTAATGATACATTAATGATGCTATTTGTAAATATTAATGTCGAGCCTACTTTATTTGTATCAAGTGAAGAACCCGAAATGTTAGATGTTAATGTATTTCCTAATCCAGGCAATGAAGTTATATATGTATCGTCTGGTAATGACGTAGCCTCTTATAGCATTTATTATGTTGATGGAGCACTGGTGGGACAAGGCGATTATACTTCTAAAGGAATTATTATAAGTGGGCTTGATTCAGGGACATATATTATCGTTGTTAAAAATAAAAATGGGGATACTGGCTCAGTTTTATTTGAGAAACGATGAAGAGAGGAACTTCTTTCTATGTATATGGAAATTTATTAAAATAAAGCGTACATTTGCGCCCGATTAGAATCCTGCGGTCCGCTTTGCGGATAAAACAGGAATGGTTTAACCAAGTAAATTTTAAGTAATGGCAGTAAAAATTAGATTAGCAAGAAGAGGTCGTAAGAAGAGACCTTATTATCACATTATCATCGCAGATGCAAGAGCACCAAGAGATGGTAAATTCATCGAGCAAATCGGATCTTATAATCCAATGACAAAACCGGCAACTATCGAGATAGATAGAGATAAGGCTTTTGATTGGTTAGAGAAAGGAGCGCAACCTACTGATACAGTAAGAGCTATCCTTAGATTCAAAGGTGTGATGTATAGAAAGCACCTTCAAAGAGGAGTTTCGAAAGGAGCAATGACTCAGGAAGTTGCAGATGCTAAACTTGCAGAATGGATCGAAGCTAAAGAGTCGAAAGTTGCAGCAAGAGTAGAAGAGACTAGAAAAGAAATGGAAGAGTTCAGAAAATTAGTAAGTGGAGAAGCTAAGCCGAAGGCTGCTGCACCGGCTGCTGAAGAAGACGCTTCTGCATTTAGAGAAGATCTTGTTGAGGAAGCTGCACCAGTTGCGGAAGAAACTCCAGCGGTTGTAGAAGAAGCTGCACCAGTTGTAGAAGAAGCTCCAGCAGTTGTTGAAGAAGCTGCACCAGTTGCGGAAACTCCAGCAGATGACGCTCCAGCGGAAGAAACTCCAGCTGAGTAATAGACAATACAAAAGCAAAATCTCTTATTAAAGAAATTTTGTATATATTCGTACTAGATTTTAAAAGATTCAAAATCAGACGAATACCATTTAAAGGATATTTTTGGGACCTGATAAGCTTAATTGCCTTATCAGGTTTCGAATTTTTTAGAGGGTAATATTATTGAGTATTTTTATTAAACTCAATGATGGTTTTGAATTGAAAAAGAATACTCAATACTTACGTGATAAATAATATAATATGGAAAAGTTAGATCCGAAATTTCAAAAAGAAATAGATGTTATTGCAAAAAACATCCAAGAGTCTGAAGCACTTAGTGCATATCTAGACACTGAAGAATATGATCAGTATAAAGGATTAATTGAAGCGTTTGAATCAATAATTCAAGAACTATATTTACGAGTTTCAGGAAGTAATCCTTTGCAAGTAATGTCTTTGGAAACCGCTTTATTGGTAGATGAGTTGGAAGGTTTATATATGCCTAAGATTACGGGGTATTCAGTATTGAGAGGAGAAGCAAATGCGACCCTGAAGTACAGAAAACCACAAGATCATTTTAAGAACGTATTGTTGTCTGTAGTGAATTCATCAAATTTCGAAATGGTGAAGTTGAGAGTAGGACAATCTATACAAATGGGATTTGCTTTCAGTAGTGATATCTGGATTACTAACTTAATCGAGTCTGTAAGTAACCAAAGAGTAAAATACTTCTTGCAATCACAGAAGTTACCGAAATATAGAAATATAGAAGAGCGTAGAATTGGTATCAAGAAATATAAGAAGCAGTTCGAATCATTGAATTACTATACTGTAGTATTCCCTACGACGGCACTAGAGCTTCAGGGAGACTATTGGAGCTTGCGTACATTCTTATTGGAGAGAGGAAAGAATGATTACGATAATGCAAGTTTAAGCGGTCACCTAAATTCGTTCATCAATAATGAAGAATTAAAAGGAGAGAACGTATATCTTAAGACTATATTGATCATAGGTCTGTTCTTTGATCTAGATGATACAGGCAAGAAAGGGTTTGCAAAAGCATTCTCTGATATGGTGAAGAAGAATCCTAACTTCTCTGATGAGTACTTCCAAGTGTTGGATGAAATGTTTGAATCAGATGAAATCCATATCACACCTGATGCTGATAAGAGATTAGCGCAGTTGATCAATGGTAAGGCAGATGATGAAGTGAATAGTTATTATGAATTGATGAACACGGTCCATGGTAAAGGATTTATACATGAAGAAGCTGTTGAGGCAGTTCAGACTTACTATGGTCAGCATGAAGGTTTATCGTTGAATAATAAGTGTCTAAGAGCTGGGCTGTTAAATTACTTCACGCAAGTAATGGATAACTTGCCAACATCGAGCTACCAAGATTACTTTGAGATTAATAAGACATTTATCCAATACATCAACATATTTGGAAATCAGAAATTTAACCAAGCGGTAAAAGAACTGAGCCTTCGATATGTGAAAAGATTATTGAAGGGTTTTGTTGATAAGAGAGGAAGAGATTATCAGGATATCAAGAAATTTGTGAAAGCTACTTTCTTGGATCTCGGATTTATGAAGGACAAAGAATTAGTTGAGTTATTCAAAACTAAACGTAAAAAGAAGCCGGTAGAGTAAATCTTCAGCTGTTTAAATTATATAAAATAAAGCCTTTGGTTCAAAATTGAATCAAAGGCTTTTTGTTTTTTCGAAGATGATTCGGATTCTAATTGTTCAGTTTGGTCATGCTGAGTTCCGATTAAAAAATTGGATCTAAGCCCAATTTAATGGAAAGCGTTAAAGAACTGAGTTTATAATAGTTAATGAGGATGACATCAAAATTAAATATAGAATACAAAAGCTATTTTTTAGCCTTAAACAGCCTCGTATGTATATAGTAAATTGCACAACTCAATCGGTGATCTCGCTGAGATCAATTCATTATTTCATTAGTAGCTACAATAGGATGAATTCTGTGAATTCAAGTTAATTAATTTACCAATATCTTTATGGGGCAAATTGAATCACAATTGGTGTAACTGCAAGTCAATCCAATACTTTAACGTAAATTTCTAGTCATAATCTCATGGAGATTATAAGGTGCTAGACAATAATCTTAATGTTTTATTTACCACCATAGGGCATCACCGTGGCGTATCGGTGGTTTTGGGTTATAGGCCTTGCTCGTTTCTTCTGCATTAAATTCTTTTTCTGTACGATTTGTTATACGCACCACCCACGCTATTTTTCCTTTCAGAACATCCTGGGATCAGCCCGATGAACTTTACAACTTGAAAGGTAAACATCCTTTACATGAAAAAGGGCGCAGTTCCAAAAGCCTAATATTTCTTATTAGCTAAGAAATCGTTCTTGTAGGTTCTTCCAAAACGCTATTTTCTTAGATTTGTCAGCATTCATCACTGCAAGTGAATCAGTGATAAGTAGTGAGATTTTCTCCATATTGTATAAGAAGTATTGTTTCGCATTAATGCTGAATCCAATTTGATCTGGAGAAATTCCAATAAGTATAAGTGTATTATATTCCTGTTGGCTTAGGGTGGTATTGATATTTATAAACTGTTCGTCCAACGTCAATATTTTTACATCTTTCTCAATATCGAATTTGATCGCATTTACAAGTCCTTGCAAAGTCTGAATATTTTGATCCATATCTTTTTGACTAATGACAATTATAAGCCCTTTTTGGCCTTCTCCAGAAATGGATGATGGAGAATTCGCTTCTTTAATAGTGTATATATTGCTTTTCATTTATAGTAAAATCAAAATATTATTTGGTATACGCGGTTTTTACTTCCCAGTATGGTAAATTATTTGTGTATTCGCTTGATTTGTAAAATTTTATGGGAAATTTCATTTATATTTGTTTCATCAAAAGTACTGAAAACTACTTGCAGAGTCACTATGCTTAGATATATAAATTTAAGGTGGTAATTTCCAATGTCTCTCAAAATTTTCGTTTTGTTCATTATTTTATAACTCTAAAAATAACCTCATATGAATAAGCTTAAAATTACTAGAATAAAAGAATCAAAAGTTTCATCTATTGATTTTAATAATTTAGCATTTGGTAAGACTTTTACTGATCATATGTATGTCGCTGATTATATTGATGGAGAATGGACAAATATGGAGATTGTTCCTTTAGAGGAGTTATCTGTACATCCTGGCAACTTAGCTTGGCATTATGGTCAGTCTATTTTTGAAGGGATGAAGGCAACAAGAGATGAAGCGGGAACACCTTTATTATTTAGACCTGAAGAGCATATTTATAGATTGAATGCCTCAGCAAGAAGAATGTGTATGCCGGAAATGCCGGAAGAGATGTTCTTGGAGGCAGTACATACTTTAGTTAAATTAGAGAAAGATTGGATTCCACCAACGGAAGGATCAGCACTTTATATTAGACCTTTTATGTTTGCGACAGATGAGGCGATTGGTGTTAGACCATCTGATACTTATAAGTTTATTATTTGTACACTACCAGTAGGCCCGTATTATCCGAAACCAGTAAAACTGAAAGCGGAAGAAACTTATATTCGAGCGGCACAAGGTGGAGTAGGAGAGGCAAAAACTGCAGGTAATTACGCCGCTAGTTTATATCCAGCAAAGCTTGCAAAGGAAGAAGGATACGATCAGATAATGTGGTTGGACGCTAGAGAGTTTAAATATGTACAGGAGGTCGGTACAATGAATATCTTCTTTGTAATTGGTGATGAAGTAATTACGCCAGCAACTTCGGGTACTATATTGAAAGGAATTACTAGAAAGACCATCATAGAAATCCTAAAAGACGAAGGTTACAAAGTCACAGAACGAGCGATCACTATTGAAGAGGTAGTAGAAGCGGATAAGAAAGGGGAATTGAAAGAAGTTTTTGGTACTGGAACAGCGGCAGTTATTGCTGTAGTAGATGAGATTAAGTACAGAGAGCATATTATGTATCTGAATCCTGAAGATTTTGTAGTTGCTAAATTAGCCAAGAGTACTATCAACGGGCTGAGAAACAGGACAATAGAAGATACACGAGGTTGGGTAATTGAAGCTGGTGTAACAGTTGAAGCATAAACATCCATTTTCATTGATCACTTTCTACAATAATGTGTTTAGATTTGTGTCAATACCTTTATTATGAATAGTGAACACAAGTTAGCCCTATTATTAGATAGTAAATCTCTTGATCGAGAGCTAGTCTCAATAGCGGAGAAAGTATCTTTAGGCAAGCGCATCTCGGATGAGGATTGTCTTACCCTTTTTGATAAAGCTGATTTGCCTACGCTAGGGATTTTAGCAAACTATATAAGAGAAAACAAACACGGAGATAAAGTCTACTTTAATAGGAATTTCCATATGGAACCTACTAATGTTTGTCTTTACACCTGTTCATTCTGCTCGTATTCTAGATTGATTAAGAAGAGATCTGAAGGTTGGGAGTATTCATTGGAGGATATGATGGATATTGTCAAGAAATATGATGATCAGCCTGTGACAGAAGTCCATATTGTAGGGGGCGTACTTCCGCAATATGACGTTGCATTTTATTCAGACTTATTCAGAACAATTAAAGAGCATAGACCAGATTTACATGTCAAGGCGCTGACTCCAGTTGAATATCACTATATCTTCAAGAAGGCAAAGATCTCATATGAAGAGGGTATGAAACTGATGGATGAAGCCGGCCTAGATTCTATGCCCGGTGGTGGTGCAGAGATATTTCATCCAGAGATAAGAGATCAGATTGCTGGAGGGAAGTGCTCAGGGGATGAATGGTTAAGAATACATGAGATATGGCATGAGTTAGGCAGAAGATCTAATGCGACTATGTTATATGGCCATATAGAAGAGTTTCGTCATAGAGTACATCATATGAGTGAATTGAGAAAACTACAGGATAAAACTGGAGGTTTTCAAACTTTTATTCCTCTCAAGTTTAGAAATAAAGGAAACGATATGTCGCATGTCGAAGAATCTACTGTCGTAGAAGATCTTCGTAACTATGCTATATCAAGAATATTCCTAGATAACTTTGATCATATTAAAGCTTACTGGCCTATGATAGGTCGAGATACAGCTCAGTTGTCTCTAGCATTCGGTGTAGATGATCTTGATGGTACAATTGACGATACGACAAAGATCTATTCTATGGCAGGGTCGGAAGAGCAGAATCCATCGCTTACTACGCAGCAACTCGTACAGATGATAAGGAGAGTAGGTCGCAAGCCGATCGAAAGAGATACCTTATATAACGTTGTCACAGATTTTGAGGGACATGTTTTTGAGGATGATAAAAAGTATAAAGGGTACTTATCTTTGCCTGTGGTTGGTAAATAAATATTGAGGCGTTTCCTTGATTTTTTTCTTTCTTCTATTTGTATATTCATTTCTTTTTAAGTGTCATGAGATAGCTTATTTACTATTCAAGTTTCTGTATCACAGTTATTCGTATATTACAAATATATGTAATATACATCATGTATATTACATAGTGTATATCGGTTAATGTATATTACAATTTGTATATTTGATTTAGTATATTACTTTATGTATTGTTGGTTTTGTATATCACTGAAAAATCGATAACTTTGGATGGAATCTAAACTAGATAAAGCATGGAAAATCCGTTCTTGACAAAAGGGTACTTAGGACCCGAGTATTTTTGTGATAGAAAAGACGAAACAGAGAAGGTGTTATCAGCGATACATAATGGGCGAGATTTAGTGATATACGGGAGGAGAAAGGTAGGTAAGTCTGCACTCATAACTCATGTATACCATATGCTAGGGAAGAAAAGTCTCAATGTATGGGTGGATCTATTACCTACCAATAACATGAATGATCTGGTCAGCTACACAGCCAGTGCTATTTTAAGGTCGATCAATAGTGATACGTCGATAGGTAAGAAAGTATGGGACGGAATTAAGAGTCTAAGGCCAGCGATGACATTCGATGAACTATCTGGGCAGCCGAGTGTATCTTTTGATATTTCTAAAGAAGAAATGAGAATTAAGACTTTTGGAGAGTTGATACAAGTCCTTAAGAATACAAAGAAAAAGATTGTTATTGCATTTGATGAATTTCAACAAATACAGAACTACGAGGAACAAAATGTAGAATCCCAGTTAAGAACAATGCTTCAGACACTACCTAATATATCATTTATCTTTTCAGGGAGTGATCAACATATGTTAATGCAAATGTTCGAAAATAAGGATCGACCATTTTATAGTTTTGGTCAATATTTGAAAATAGACAGAATTCCTCCGGATCTATATCTACAGTTTATACAAAAGCATTTCAAAAAGGCAAAAAAGACAATCTCTGATGAAGATATAATGGAGATTATAGAATGGTGCAATTACAGAACTTTCAACATACAGATGGTTATGAATAGATTGTATAGTTTGGACAAGAAGAAAATAATGGAAGCGGATGTTAGAAAAGTAAAGGAGACCATTTTAAATGAAAAAGGTGAAATTTACTACACGATAAGAAGGCTGGTTACATCGGGACAATGGGAGGTAATAGAGGCATTTGCAAAGGAAGGGGAAATAGAAGCTCCTTATGGAAAATATTTCATGAAAAAACACGGGTTTACCAACTCCTCAATAATTCGCAGGGCTGTACAGACATGTCTTCAGAATAATATATTCTACAATGTATACGACCATGAAAGATCTTATTATGAGATAGATGATGTATTTCTTAGACGTTGGATAATGATGACCCGAAGAATGAATTAAACACGATCAAATAACCAATTACAAAAAATCTATATATCTTTCGTGCAATACCAAATCTTTAATCACAATTGTCAGATTCAAATAAAGTAGAAAATCCAATTTTAGAAGTTGAGAACTTGAAAATCAGTTTCAACACCGATGGTGCAAAACTTCTTGCTGTTAATGGTCTGAGTTACCAGTTGGCCAAAGGAGAGACACTTGGTATAGTAGGGGAGTCTGGTTCAGGGAAATCGGTGAGCTCTATGGCATTGCTTAAGCTTGTGCCAACACCTCCTGGGAAATACGAATCTGGACAAATACGATTTAATGGTCAAGATGTAAACTTGTTAGATCTATCCGAATCGGAAATAAGAAAGTATCGTGGAAAGGAGATAGCTATGATATTCCAAGAGCCCATGACATCTCTGAATCCATCCCATAAGTGCGGGAGGCAAGTTGCCGAAATGTTAGAGTTGCATACAGATTGGGACAAACATAAAATAAAATCTGAAGTTCTAAATCTATTTGAAAAGGTACAGCTTCCTGATCCAGAGCGAATATATAAATCATATCCACATCAATTATCTGGTGGGCAACTGCAAAGAGTAATGATAGCGATGGCTATTAGTTGTAAGCCTAAAGTATTGATTGCCGATGAGCCGACTACTGCTCTCGACGTTACTGTACAGAAGGTGATAATAGATTTGTTGATCGAATTGAATAAAGAAAATGGAAATTCGACGATTTTCATAACGCATGATTTGGGTGTGATCAATCAGATTGCTGATAAAGTACTGGTGATGCAGAAAGGCGAGGTCATGGAATATGGCCCTATTTCTGAAGTGTTTAATAATCCTAAGCATCCATACACGAAGGGGTTACTAGCATGTAGACCGCCTCTAGATCGGAGGTATTCGAGATTGCCTATCGTGGGAGATTTTCTTAGTATGGAAGAGCATAAGCATGAAGCTTACGTGTCTTCATTAATTCAATCTAACGATGATTATAAGACAAACCTGGAGGCATTGGATCAAAATCCAATAATCCTTGAGGCTAAGAATATCAAAAAATATTACCCCTCAAAAACAAATTTTTTCGGAAAGCCAACCGATTATGTAAAGGCTGTTGATGATGTTTCATTTGCATTGAGAAAAGGTGAAAGTATCGGTTTGGTAGGAGAGTCAGGATGCGGAAAATCTACATTGGGTAGAGTTCTTCTTTGTTTAGATGAGGCAACTTCTGGGTCTGCCATATTCGAAGGGCAAGATCTGTTTTCCATGGAGAAGAAAAAATTGAGGCACCTGAGGAAAGACTTTCAGATCATATTTCAAGATCCTTACTCATCACTGAATCCGAGGATGACAGTAGGTGAGGCAATTATGGAGCCGCTCAAAGTTCATAACCTATACAATAACAAGACAGAACGTAAAGAAAAAGTAATAGACCTATTAAGTAAGGTTGGATTGGAAGCGGATCATTTCAAAAGATATCCTCACCAATTTTCAGGGGGGCAGAGACAACGTATATGTATCGCTAGGTCACTTGGCCTGAATCCTAAGTTTATATTGTGTGATGAATCTGTATCGGCTTTAGATGTGTCTGTGCAAGCTCAAGTTCTCAATCTATTGAAAGACTTGAAAGATGAATTTGATTTGAGCTATATTTTTATCAGCCATGATTTATCAGTCATCAAATTCATAGCGGATAATGTTATGGTTATGCAACACGGCAAGATCGTCGAGCGAGGTGATGTTGAGTCCGTAATCAATAATCCGAGGGAAGCTTATACTAAGATGCTGATTGATTCGATACCAAAGTAGGATGTAATTACAAACCCTGCTCAATATCATTCCAAATATCTTCGATACTTTCTATTCCTACAGAAACACGGATCAAACCATCACTTATACCATTTGCTTCTCGTATCTCTCTATCTACATTAAGATGAGAACTAGTTGCTGGATGTAAGACGAGTGTGTCTACATCTCCTAACGTAGGTGCAAGAGAACAGAATTTTAATTTGTTCATAAATTTGAGCGCACCTTCCATCCCTGTTTTTATTTCGAAACTTAGCATTCCTCCGAAATTGTTCATTTGTGATTTGGCCAATTGATGGTCTGGGTGAGAAGTAAGCCCGTTGTAATTTACGGTACCTATTTTGGAGTGCGATTCTAGATGTTCCGCAAGTGTTTGCGCATTGCTAGAATGTCTCTCCATTCTCAATGCTAGTGTTTTTACACCATTGTTAATCAACCATGCATCCCAAGGATTGCAATTAGAGCCAATTAACTTTAGCGTCGACCATATCTTCTTATGATAGTCAGTTCGATGACCTATTATTATACCCGCAATTGAGTTGCCGTGACCATTGATATATTTAGTGGTACTATGGACTACGAAGTCAATGCCAAGTGATAGTGGCTGTTGAATTATTGGTGTGCAGAATGTATTGTCGATTGCAGTCAATACATTTTTGGAATTAGCATATTCAGCGAGCCATTTGATATCTATACATGCCATAGTTGGATTGGCAGGTGTTTCTATATAAATCATTTTTATGGCAGTGTCGCTTTCAATATGTTGTTGGATTGCATCATGGTCCTTCATGTTGATGAATATAGGTTCTATACCTAGCTGTGTCAGTACCTTGTTGAATAATTCGGTAGTGCCTCCGTATAGATTACTTTGCGTCAGAACTTTATCTCCTTGTTTTAGTGTGCTTAACATGAGCGTACTGATCGCACTCATACCAGAGCTGGTTAAGAATCCATAAGGTTCCAGATCTGTACCGAAGGCTTCCATCTTAGCTAACTTGGAAGCTACGGTGTCTACAGTTGGATTACCATATCGGCTATATGAATGTCCTGTTTCTTTACCGGTAAAGATGTCAATTCCTTGATCTAGCGATTCGAATTCAAATGAAGAGGTAGCGTATATTGGAAGTTGATGAGGCTTTGTGCTCTCGTTTCTTTGGTATTCTTTCACACACAGTGATTCGAAGGATATCTTTTCTTTCATGATTAATTCGATTTAGAATTGTGAAAGTAAGAGTTCGGCGAGACTAAAACGGAGAAAGAAGGAAGAAATAAAATGAGTGTAAAATGAAATTGCCGACAACATCTTGTCGGCAATTTTCAAAAAGCATGAAAAAACTATCTACTATCTAAATTTTCTCGTGAATAAACTCAGGTTCAAACCAAAAAACCACTCCGTCATATTCACACTATATAGATGATGAAAACGAGTGTTTTGGTATGTTAGATTTGTTAAGGATTTTATAAATGACCTTAAGAGAATCTAAAAACCTTAATTATTGAGGTTTATCTCCCCCTTTTTGAAGTCTTTTTATTGAATTCTGCAGATTTGATGTTTTCGTCTCTCTTTAGAGCGTTCAAGAAATCATCATGTGTAACAGCATTAGTATCGTATGTTATTAAGTACAAATTGAGTGTTGGAGCTATTTTCTTCATAAGTCTTACACCATATTTGTCCATTGATTCTATCCATTTTGCGATAAGAGTTCCAGGTATTGGTTCTATAATCACTTCATTATAGATGTTTACTACTTCGGGTTTTTTCGTAAAATCTATTTCTTTAGCACTTTGTAATAATTTCCAATTGCCACTATCAGCAATCTTTTCTAATGAGAATTGCATTTGTAAAACAGGTTCTGGTCTATCTTCTTTGCCAGAAATTTCTCTGTATACTTCACCATTATGATAGCCTATTGTATTGGTAGGGAGGTCAGCTATTTGACTTGCAAATTTTTCAGGGAAAGATTCAAAATTAGAACTAGCAAACGTTTTTTCAAGTGATTTGAAATGATCGTCAGAAATTTGCTTTCCATAGATTCCAAGTTTGTCAGTATGTGCTTTACCTTCAAATGTAGCATAGCCAGCTTGATTTATTGTCAATGAATAAATAGGGCACTTACCAAAACAAGCACCTTTTTCTAGACTAAATCTGATTTCATCCTTATTTAAGTTTACTTTCTGTTTTGTGCTTTTGCAAGAAAATGCCAATAAGGAAATTGCGATTGTGAAAAATGAGATGTATAGTTTCATATGTACTTAATTTTTATTGCCTGTTCTGTTTATTTACTAATAGTCAAATTTGTCATCGTTTAACTAAAGACGATCCTGGGGTAAAAATGACACATTTTTATTGAGTAATATTATAAATTGAGAATTTTGGTTGAAATTTTTAGGTGACAAAATGTTTTAGCCATTACATTTTTGATGAGATTTAACCAACTAATTGAAATTTGGAAATAGGAATTTTTAATACGTGAGTAAAGATTAGTATCCTTGTAACTAGAAATACTACCTTTGGAGTAAAATCATATTATGAAATCATCTTATACATATCTAATTGTTTTTCTGGTATTTACTCTATTTTCGTGCGAGTCGAAAAAGAGTAATGATACAAAGCAAATAGATAAAGATGGTGTTTTTCAAGCTGTGATTTCTCATTCTGCTGGAGACAGTTGGAGTTCATCAGATGAGTTTCTGCCATTGCCAATGAACATAGTGGATGTCAATGGGAAAGATGTATTTTTATTAAGTGATCGAGAAAAAGTAGGAAACAGTATTGGAATAATACCATTAGGGGCAGTGAAGTTGATAGAAAATGATAGCATAAAAACATATGTGTTAGCTATTCCGTCAGATATCAGTAACAGACGAATTGATGCAGAGGGATTTGATGAATTTTCTACAGTATATAGTAGTGCAAAGTGGATAGTGGAGCAATATCTTGTAAACAGAAAAGGCAACGGTCTTGTTAAAGTCAAATCATGGGAAAACGAGAAGACAGCAATTAATTATTTACTAAATTGATATTTAGCTTTTTAATCCTTGGTTGAGGTAACTATCTTGCCATTGTTTCGTCAACCCAAAGTATCGTTAAATAAAAGTAATGTTAGCCTCTAATTTGAATAAAGTAGAAACATCCAATATTCTGAATTTAAAAACTGAGGGGTTCACCGTATCTTTTTTTAGTTCAATTGCAGATTTGACAACTGAATGGAATTCGCAAGCCGGAGATGACTTGTTTTTTAATTCAGCTTTTTTAGCGGCATTAGAAGCGGCACCTCCTTCAGGAACAGAATACAGATACGGACTAGTTAAAAATAATGATAACAAAATAGGTATCGTTTATTATCAACTTAAGAAGATCAATTTATATCTCAGTCTAAGGTTGGATATATACACACCCAATAGTTTTATGGATAAGGTATGGCATGGAGTAAAAAGCTTCCTTGCCAAAAGAGTGAATCAATATGCTTTAGTCAATGGGAATATGACCCTCACAGGAAGTAATGGTTTTCGTTTTGATGACTCAGTACCAGTGGACGATAGATTTAGTCTTGTAGACGAGATCAGTGATGAATTAGTCAGTAAGCTAAAAAGGGAGAAGATAAAAGTTAAAGCAATATTACTCAAGGATTATACTGAGAAGGAGAAATCAAATATCACAGATTGGAGGTATTCTGAATTCCAGGTTCAACCGAATATGATTTTGAAAATAGATCAAGAGTGGTCTTCTTTCGATGATTATATAATGGCAATGAAGTCTAAGTATAGAGTTAGGGTGAGAAGAGCAAGAAAAAAAGCTGAGTCACTAGAAAAACGACAGTTATCTCTAGAAGAAATTCATTCATATGCGGACGATATTTCTAGGTTATACAAGAATGTAGCAGATCAAGCCGGATTTAATCTATTTATACTACCTAAAAACTACTTCTATAGTCTTCAGAAGCAATTAGGCGATAATATGAAGCTTGTTGCGTATTTTGAAGATGGAAAAATGGTAGGTTATTTTACCAATATTTACAATTCTGGAGAATTAGATGCACATTTTCTGGGCTATGATCCTGTCTGCAATAAGAAATGTCAGTTATATCTCAACATGTTGTACGATCTTGTGGATGATGCAATTTTACTAAAAGCTCATAATCTAATATTATCTCGAACTGCTATGGAGATTAAAAGTTCGATCGGTGCAGAAGCTCATGAGATGTATCTATATATGCGTACGATAAATCCAGTCTTCAATAGAGCTGTTTCGAAGGCATTAGACTATTTTAAACCGAAAGCTAACTGGCAGCCAAGAAGTCCGTTTAAATAATAGTTTAGGTATTTGTCTTCTAGCATATGTTAAAGTCTAATATTTCTAAACCATTGATTTGTTTAAAAGTGAAAGGATTTGTACTTTCGTTACATGATTTAAATTCAAATTTAATTCATGCGCATTTTCTTGTTGCCGAATTATATATGGGAATATATTTAATTTTTTTTAAGCGTGGATTTATTCACGGCTCAAAAACACCCTTAAGAAATGTCGCGGGGCTTCTCCACCAAAGAAGCCCCTTATTTTTCATAATTTGTTCAATACTATTTCGATTTATATTGTGCATTTAATCCTAATCCTTGTTCTATCATCGGGGTAATCTTTTCCAGCCTTCTCAGTTTTGTTTCTTCCCTTTTTGCACCAGTAATATATTGTATATATTCATTTCTTTTAGAATTGCTAAATGATGTCAATTGTGATAAAGCATGGCTTGATAGACTCGATTTTAATAGATCTGGAATCTGAAGTATTTCGTTTTTTCTGATAGGTTTTATTTCTTTTCCATCTTTTTGATTCTGGATTGATTCTAAAATATAAGCCCTTACAATTTCTTCATCAATGGAGATGTTGTCAGTGTACTTGAGGTGTCTCATGCCTTTTGTTTTGCCTTTTTGTGCATTTTCAAGTACTCCAAGTTTATCCTTAAGAAACGACCCATTATGAAACCATATTCCGAAATGATTTTGGAACCCAGAAAATGAAATAACATTTTTACCATTCAGTCTATAGGTGGGCATGCCCCATTTTATGCTTTCTTCTAATTCTGTTTCTAGCAATAGTTTTCTTATTGTGTTTAGACCAACGCTCCATTTGTCATGCTTATTGATAAAGACATCAACCTTGGATTCAATATTCATATTACTTTAATTTTGATAGCTCATATTTAAGTTTTTCTGTAATCATCCCATTCTCCATTTTTTGTAGGTAACGGTTCCAAGCATTCTCCCATTCAGAGTTGAGATCTTTGGTCTCGTATTCACTTGCTGGAGAATTACTGGTGCCATTGATAATGATGGAATGTAAGTACTTTAGCTCTTGTTTAAGTTTATCCGAATTGGCGAAGTGAGGTTGATTTGATAAGAACTGCTCAATCATTATAGTGTAGTCAACAATATCAATTATAGGACTTGCTATTCCTTCATCCGAGAAGAATCTATTATCAGCTTTTACTTGCTGAAGCGCTATATATTCTTCAAGAGTGGTACTGAATGGCCCATCAATTGCAGTTTTTATTTTTAAAGGATTAATTATGGGTTCCACTATTCCCTCGCTCGCTGAGAATTTCAAGCCCGCAGCAGCAAAATCTTTGGCGAAATCATTGGACAGCATGTCGTAATTTCTTTTCGCCGCAGATGTATATTCCTCATCTGTCCAGGCCCTTTTTTCGAGCATTGGAAGTATCTTTTTGTCAGATGCTATATCTTGAAGATGATATTCAGCAAGTAGATACATTATATCATTCCATTCTGCGGCACCACTTCTCTCTTGTTGCAGTACTCGTAGTATGTATTTACCTCGATCTAATAATGATTTCTCTTTGTATGCAAGTTGGATCACTAAACTCTCCAAAGTCCCTGTGAACGAGTCCTGTTCGTATTTGTCGTATATTTTTGAAAGCCCACCTCCATATATCCAGCCAGTATTGCCGTTGTATGTAATCTTGCGATAAGGTGTGTTGTGTTCTCTTCCTCGTAGGACTGCTTTTTCTTTAAAGTCAGAAATTTCACCATTGCTATAGACGAGCGTGTTCTCCTTTAGTTTATCGATTACCGGTGACGACTTTTGAGCATCTTTTCTTACCCTGAGATTATCAACTGTGACAAAGTATATTTGGTGTGTTTCTATTCTTTCAGTAGGTTTTAATTCAGATGTGTTCTGTTTTTGATGTTCAGTTTGTGTTTGCGATTTAGAATTACAAGCTCCAGATATTAGAGCGACACAAAACAAGAGTGACCAAGTTAGTTTTTTCATATTATCATCTTTGTGGGATTAAGGTAACAATATTGGATAAATAAATTTTGATAGATGTGAAAATGAAGGAGCTGAAGTACACTAAAAAAGACAAAATAAAAGCGGAATAATCACTGGTGACTATTCCGCCTCTCCATTTTTGGGATCAAGCAATTGGTTTTGGGATAAAATTTATGCGTTACCGAACTTTTCTGTTCTGTATGCTGCATTCAGTACTTCAGTTCTTCTTACCACTGATGGCTTTTCGAAGTGCTTTCTGTTTCTTAGTTCTTTGATAATTCTTGTAGAATTAACTTTTCTTTTATACCTCTTCAGCGCTCTGTCGATATTTTCTTCCTCTTTTACGTTGATTATTAGCATTTTATATTTTGTTTTGATTTTGGAGTGCAAAAATAATTTATTTAATCTATTTATATGAATTATTTTTGTTTTTTTTCTCGCAAATACCAAAATAATCGTCTTTAATTATCAGAAAGTAAGTAATTTATATATTTACTTAATTTGTATCTATTATTTTATCAAGTTCCTTATTTTTTGTAATTAATTATTCAATTATAGCCTTTTAAAATATCTAATTCTGCTAATTCGTTCAGTTGTAAATTTAAGATGAAGCTCATTCTCAAGCTGTTATTTCATTTATTAGTTGTTTTGTTGCTCACTTTGTTGACACAGGTTGGAGGTGTCGTTTGGCTCATTACAATATTGGTTTTCAATAAGACGAAATTCAAAAGGAGATGGTTTATTCCGTCTTTTCTAACTTTTTATCTTGCATGCACATTTCTGATTGTTCCTTTGGTTGCTTCGGTGGACGGAAGAGTTCCATTACCGGTTTCTAAATCTGGCAAGATCGCACCTCATAATCTAATAACTGTCATATTAAACAGGCATTATGTAAAGGAGGAATTATTAAAAGAGTTAAATGTTATTTCAAAGGAATTTACCAAAACTCATTCCAGTACTAAATTGATTTATTTAGATGCAAATTTTCCATTTATAGATGGATTTACGCTATTACCTCATCGCAGTCATAATGACGGCAGAAAAATTGACTTGGCATTTATTTATACGAAAAGTAATAATATAACAAACTCTAAACCCTCTAGATCAGGATATGGATTTTTTGAAGAACCCAGGAAAGGGGAGTACAATCAACCCAAGGCGTGTTTATTAAATGATTATTGGCAGTACGATTTCACAAAACATCTAACGCTAGGCTCTTCTAGTAAATATAAGTTTGATGAAAATAGTACTAAAGATTTGCTTCTAATTATTCTCAATAGAGCGAAAACACATAAAGTATTTATTGAGCCCCACTTAAAAACAAGACTTAAGATAGATCATGCAAAATGCAGATATCACGGCTGTAAAGCTGTTCGCCATGATGACCATATACATTATCAAATTTGATGAGTAGTTGTATATTATTGAGAATTAGAATTAGTATTGTCTACATTTACAAATAGAAAAAACTGATTGGCCATGGCAATAAATATAGTCTTAATAGAACCTGAGATTCCCAATAATACTGGTAATATTGGCCGGTTGAGTCTGGCTGCGGGTGCTACATTGCACCTTGTCAAGCCTTTTGGGTTTGAGTTAAGTGACAAAAGAGTCAAGCGAGCGGGATTAGATTATTGGAAGCATGTAGATCTGCACATTTATGAAAATGTGGATTCGTTTTTTGAACAGCATAATGATAAGCACTTGGTTTTCTTATCTAGCCATGGAAAAAAGGACTATACAGAAATAGAGGCTTCAGATAATATTTTTATCGTGTTTGGTAAGGAGTCAAAAGGTTTGGGAGATGAGCTTCGCGAAAAGTATGCTGATCGTTTATACAGTATCCCAATTATGAGTACACATGTTCGAAGTTTAAACCTCGCCAATGCTGTAAGTATTGTAGTGTATTCTTGTATGAAGTCTTCGAATTCTTAACTAAGCGAAAACTTATTGTTCAGTCTTTTATCCGTTTTAGAAAGAAAAATCTTAGGCCAGATATGTCTTATTTGTCTATTTTGTAAAGCTCTTTTTTACGTACATTTAATAGAGATGCTTAGAGTGAAAAATCACATAAAGAATCTTTCATTATTTCTTAAGCTATGTTTTTTATATATTGGAACATGGAATTATCTAACTCCAAGTATTCCCCTAATAATAGAGTGCCACTAATATTATAAAGCTAATAATTATGAAAAATACATCCAACAGACGTGAATTCTTAAAAAAAGCTTCGATTGCCGCAGCAGGTATTACCATTGTGCCACGCCATGTCTTAGGTGGAGTAGGGTATATAGCGCCCAGTGATCAGATAAGAATAGCAACGGTAGGAGCTGGTGGAAAAGGTCATAGTGATACATGGAGAGCATCTGGAATGAAAAAAGCTGGTGGCAAAGCTACTGAGCAGATCGTTGCTTTATGTGATGTTGATACCAAAACAGCAGCTAAGACCTTTGCAATGTTTCCTAAAGCAAAAGTATATAAGGATTATAGAAAGATGCTGGCTGATATGGATGATGAGATAGATGCTGTAATCATAAGTACACCCGATCATATGCATGCACCAGTGGGCATGGATGCTATATCTAGAGGCAAGCATGTCTATATTCAGAAACCATTAGCACATGATGTATATGAAGCTCGTATGCTTACAGAAGCCGCTAGGAAATATAATGTTGTTACTCAGATGGGAAATCAAGGTAGTTCGTCAGATGATATCCGTCGGATTAGTGAGTGGATACAATCTGGAATTATTGGAGATGTAACTCAAGTACATGCGTGGACAAATAGACCAGTCTGGGAGCAAGCAATGTATAGACCAACCGAAAAAATAGAAGTTCCGAATCATATTGATTGGGATCTATTCTTAGGAAGTGCTCCAGAAAGACCGTATCATCCGACGTACCATCCATTTGGATGGAGAGGTTGGTGGGATTTTGGAACAGGTGCATTAGGAGATATGGCATGTCATATTATTGATCCTGCAGTACGTGCATTGAAGTTGAAATATCCTACACACGTTCAAGCTTTTGCACCATTCAAAGTGAAAGATTGGAATAGAGTCAATTCATTCGAGTCTCCACCGCTAGCGACGATAGTCCATTATGACTTCGCAGCGAGAGAGGATATGCCAGGCGTAAGATTAAGTTGGTATGATGGAGGCCTAATGCCGCCAAGACCAGCCGAGTTGATGGATGACGAACCTATGGGTAATTGGGATGGCGGTGTGATATTTGAAGGAACTGCGGGTAAGATTATGTGTGATTGTTATGCAGCGAACCCTAGACTTTTGCCTCTCAAAAAAATGGATAATTTTCAAGAACCAGAACAAACATTGGCTAGAGTTAAGGATGAGAATCACCAACAGAATTGGATATCAGCTATTAGAGGAGAAGCAGAAGCAAGTTCTACTTTTGACTATGCAGGACCGCTTACTGAGATTGTATTGATGGGTAATTTAGCGATCAGGTCACTCTACGCTCAAGAAGAAAGAGACGATAATGGTAAAAAGTATATGGCCTACACGGGTACTGGAATTCGTCTTGCGTGGGACGGTGAAGCTATGAATATTACGAATTACGATCCCGCTAATCAATTTGTGAAACGAGATTACAGAGATGGTTTTGGGTTAAAAATGTGATTCATGGAATTTGCAGTATATACAATTTCTGTTTCTGGAGTATTTAAAAAGAGCTATAGCATATATCAGGATGGTAAGTTGATGTATAGTGTCGAAAGTGAATCTTTCTGGAGCTCTAGAGAGATGGTGTTTCGAGATAACAACGATAATGCAGTTTTATTGCTCAATCGAGTGTCGTCCTTTATGGAAACGAAATTTATAATTTATGATTTAGAAAGACCAATAGCGACAGTGACCAAAGAAGGGATTGGTATTTCATTTTATTCAGAAAGTATCTATGGTAAGCATAGATTAAAAGGCAAAAGTTTCAATACTGATTTTACATTGTTTGATGAAACAGATGAGATAGCAAAAGTATCACGTAAAACTTTTAGATCTAAGGATAAGTATGGGATTGCAATCAAAAAAGGTCATGATGAGAAATATATCTTAGCGCTAACAATTGCCATCGAGGTAGTCATTCAAATGGAACAAAATGGCTAGCTTAACCGCGAATCTAATACCGATTATATTTCAGATGTCGGTTATTCCATAATCAACTTTAAATATCGGGTGTTTGCTGCGCATCGAGTGCTTTATTATCTCTCTTGCCAACTATCTCTCTCATCTCGGCATTACTCGAATATGATCTCAATTGGTATAAGTTAGACTACTGATTTAAATGAAGCGGAATTGTCATCATTTTTGCCGGTAAGTATATATCCTAATATAGCCATTGGGATATATGCAAAAGATAGATCAACTATAGAAAACACCCAGAACTCTGGCAGTAAGAAAGCCATTATGGATCCCATAATCAAGAAAATTCCGGCTACAATAAAAGCAAGTATTTTATGACGTGAAACACCCAGTTTTACAGCAATAAATGCACCAACCAAAGTTCCT
>CALKXE010000294.1 GCA_938003955.1 uncultured Saprospiraceae bacterium
ATAAAATTATAAACATAGGCTAGAGAAATAACATCCTTTATTTATGTAATTTTGGACCAAATTAATAATCTATGTTTTTTCCAATTGGAGATACACAAGTACAAGGAGGCTATAAACCATATGTCGCATATACATTTCTAGTGCTTAATATTTTGATATTTCTATATCAGTTTTCTTTAGGTTCGGGTATTAATCAATTCATCATTACCTATGGTACAATTCCAGCTGAAATATCATCTGGTCAAGATTATTACACATTGCTTACCAGTATGTTTTTGCACGGAGGATGGATGCACCTTATAGGTAATATGCTCTTCCTTTGGGTTTTTGGTGATAACATAGAAGCGACCATTGGTTCCGTGAAATTTTTCTTTTTCTATATATTTGGCGGATTAGCCGCTAGTGCCGCTCACATATTATTAGATATGAATAGTAATATGCCTTCTGTTGGAGCTAGTGGCGCGATCGCTGCCGTTCTAGGTGCATATTTGATCATGTTCCCGAAGTCTAAAGTAAAAATACTGGTACTGATTATATTTCAAAATTTTAAAGTGCCGGCTATTGCGTTCTTAGGATTATGGTTTGTACAACAGTTGATTTCTGGAGTTGGTGAAATAGGAAAAAATTCTGACACAGGAGGTGTAGCATGGTGGGCACATATCGGAGGATTTGTATTTGGTATTGCCTTTGGTTTTCTATTCAAAGGAATGATTCGATCAGATAAACGTAACCGCATTCCTACGCCAAAAGATTATGTTTGAGTCTCAATAAATATTCAAAAAATTAATTGACTTTTCAAAAGTAAAATGATAGATAAAGTACAGCAAAACACACTTTCAGATGCCGACATCATCACTGCCTACAAAGCGGGGACTGATGATCTATCTGAGCTGTACAATAGATATGCTAATTTGGTTTTAGGCTCATGCCTGAAGCACTTTAAAAACAGGCCAGATGCGGATGATGCTGTTAGTGAAATTTTTTCTCTGATCAGCAAAAAGCTAAAAACACATGAGGTAGAATCATTCAAATCATGGTTATATACTGTGACAAAGAACTACTGTATAGAAGTACTTAGAAAAAACAATAGGCAACGAGATAAAAAAAGCACTGCAGAAAGTATGTATTCTGACCTTATATTCCATCCTGATGAAGTAGTAGATGAAATATTAGTGGCTAAATTAGGTAAGTGTCTAGAATCGTTACCGGACAAACAGCGTACAGTGATAGACATGTTTTATTTTAAGAAGATAACCTACAAGGATATATCATCTAAAATGGATATATCATGGGATAAAGTCAGGTCGTTTATGCAGAACGGTAGACGGAATTTGAAAAACTGCATAGAAAAATAACAGTTGAAAAAAACTTGTTAATGTCAATAATGAAAGCTTCGATAAGGACATTTCATGTAAATGGCAGCAGATAATTGAAGTGTAGAACTAAAAATTGATTAATTTAGAGATTGGAGTATAAATCTTCGGCAAAAGGTAAAAATGATTGTAAAATCTGAAAAATATTGGGCAGACTTATTAGAACAGTATAAACTGGGCAGCATTTCTAAGTCGGATAGGTTCGAGCTTGAAAAAAGAGCTCTGGATGATCCATTTTTATTTGATGCATTGGAAGGATATTCCACGGTGTCTCAAGAAGCTGCGCCTCAGAAAAAAGAAAAAACTAAGTTACTCACGCTACCAAGAATGGCAGCTGCTGCATCGTTGGTATTTTTAGTAGCAATGATATTCCTATTAAAAAACGACAATACTCAGGAAATAACCAGTGATCAATCCATAGCAATGGTATTGGACAAGAATACCAATGAAGCAGACATCTCAAAAGAGGAAAAAATAAACCCTTCCGCAAAAACTGTAACCACAACTAAAGAGGAAGTCCCTGAAACTTCACCCAACTCACAATATCTTGGAGAATCGAAAACAACTCCAACTCAAGGCGCCACCGATCAAAAAACTTCAAGAAATAAAGAAAAAAAAGAAAAAGAACAAGACGTCATTTTAGAAAAATCTAATATTGAATCTGACAAACCAGTCAGTGTATCTTCTGATAATCCAGTTTCAACTCATGTCTCAAGTGAAGATGAAGAAGAAATAGAATTCGATGATATCATCACAGAAACGACTCAGGAGGAAGTTCGTATCCCCAGTGCAAAAAAACTTGAAGCAAATACAAAAGAATCACAACGAGATCTGGATAACTCAGGATCTCAAGCGACGGCAGATAATAACTCATCTCTTCCTACCACCAAGGCAAAAAAGGCTATAAAAGAAGAAGCTCCTTCTACTTTCTATATCGTAGAGCCTGCCATTGGCAAAAAGGATTTTGATGAATACGTAAAAGAAAATATTGATAATCGTGGTTTGAGACAGCCTACTCCACATGATGTAACAATAGAGTTCAGTATTGATAAAAATGGAACAATATCTAACTTCTTGCACATCTACAATGGATGCGCGGAGTGTGGTGGATATGCAATTTACCTATTGAGCTCGTCAGGTGTCTGGAAAACATCTCCAGAAGGACAAGAAGGAAGAGCTAGATATATATTAAAGTTCTAAATTCAGACCATAATTAATAATCAATCTACTTCTTAATATAGATTGGCAATAACTCATTCAATGCTGACATAGTTATTTCCTTTCTCTTTCCTGTAAATCCAATACGATTTTGTTGGTCTTTAGGCTCTATATTGGTTGCGAATAATAGTGTCTGTCCCTCCGCTTCTAACATTCCAACAAACCAACCATTATAGTGATCATCTTCATTAGACAAGCCTGTTTTTCCTGAG
>CALKXE010000295.1 GCA_938003955.1 uncultured Saprospiraceae bacterium
ATACTTTAATACTCAAATCAATTGATATTTAAATCAATTATTCTTAATTAGCACTAATCTACAACCTTAGCACCACTTGTCTTTTCAAATTTAGTGTCAGGAAAAGCTGTTTCTGAGATTACAACATTATCGAAATTCCTAGTGTTTCTAGGTTCTATTAATTTACCCTCTTCTGCCTTAAACCATGTCATGCTGTTTGGCAGTTTTACTCCGTTAAAGTTGTTCCAGTCATTATATCTGATGTACTTTACTTTTTCGCTCTTTTTTCCTGAGTAGAAAGTAACTGTATAACCTAACCATGCCATCTCATTTGTTTCAGCATCATAATGGATGAAGTATTCATCTTCAGGACTTACGCCTACACCGTCACCGTAAGATATTCTGTAACCCGGATAAGATTTATCTTCGAACTCAATAGGTTCTGCTTTTGTATATACAATTCCCTCGTCGGCCAATACAAAAGGCATAGCATAGAAGTAGAACATAAGGTTCGTATAGAACTTCGTATTCCCTTTATATGACGTGTCAGCTTCTACCCAATATTCTTTTCCATCATAGCCTGAAGTGAAGTTACTAGCTTCTATTCTTTCTCTTCTGTTCTGTAGGTCTACAAATTGTTTTTCATTTCCATCTTCTTTTATGATCTCATAAGACAGCGCATTCATTGACTTCCACTTGTCTAGTCCTCCATGATTGTCAAATACTTTGACGAGATCGATTGGGTAGTCTATCTTTGGAGTAATATCAACAGTCGTTGTTTCCGTAGGTGTGTTTTTACAAGATGCAATAAGTAAGAGTGCAAGAAAAAAGAAGAATTGTTTCATGTCGTTGTTTTTGAATGAATGGCAAAGCTATGAATTGTAATCAGCTAAGACTGTCTTTTAAGTGATAGTGTGTATCTCAATTTTAGTTTTTTTGTAACTAAAAAGGTACAATTTTAGGTACTAAATAAAAAACGAAGCTAAAGCATCGAAAACCTAGGTCAAAAGGTATCGCTGTTTTGAGATTTAATGATTTGGGTCACTTTAAGTTTTCGTGACTTTAGTCGCGTATTTATTATTTCGAAAATTCACTAAAAAAAACGAAGATGGAGAGCCTTTAAAATACACCTATTTAGTGTTTTTGTTCTGTTCCTTCCTAGTTCCCGGCTGCCCATTCACCGAATAATTAAAAATATCATCTCGTGTATAATGCCCATTGGAATCAAAATCTAGTTTGCTTTTCGTAACCTCATTTAAATCAACCTCTACACTTATAACATCAGATTTACCAAAGATGGGCTCTGCAATTACAACACCTAGAGGTGAAACAATCATACTGCCACCAGAACACATTTCTTCTTTCTCGTCTTTGACTAAGTGCTGGTACTCTGCAGGGTACATCGATTTGGTAAAGTATTGATTACAACCAAGTACAAAACATCGACCTTCTAAAGCTATGTGTTTCATCGTGCTTGACCATTCATCTCTTGAGTCCGCCGTTGGAGCGATGTAGATTTGTACACCTTTTTTATACATGGATAATCTAGCAAGTGGCATGTAGTTTTCCCAGCAGATAAGTCCGCCCAAGATTCCGATTTTGGTATCAAATGTGACTAAGGATTCTCCGTCAGCTTCGGCCCAGATTAATCGCTCGGTACCTGTTGGTTTTATCTTCCGATGCACACCAAGAAGACCATCCGTGGGTGATATGTATGCCATAGAACAATATAAGCTCCCATTGTCATTCACCTTTTCTGTAAAACCAAATACTAGATATGTATTAGTAGACTTCGAAATACTAACTAATCGCTGCATCTCTTGACCATCTTGAGTGATACTATTCTTATGATATGTAGCGTATAGTTCTCGACCTTCATCCGTCCTACTGCCGATCACAGCACCAAATGAGAAACCTCTTGGGTATCCAGGAATAAATGATTCCGGAAATACAATAAGATCCGAGTCCTTGTTTTCATGAATAAGGCGTTCCATTTTTGTGATGGTCGCATCTTTGTCGAAGAAGACTGGGGAATCTTGGATTAGGGATACTTTTAGTTTCATAAGTCTATTTCATTGGACGGTGTAATTTAGGTAATTATGAATTAAGCTTCATTAATTATTATGAATCGTGCGTAAACCAAATGCGCAATGTAAGTCGGTGATCTCTCTGAGATCATGTATTAATATCATTGTCTATTGCTATAATAAGGTGAATTCTCTGAATTCATATCAAGTGGCAGTCGTTATTGTATTGGGTATATTTAAATAGATCCATTGTCCTTTATGACAATGATTAGAATTAATCTCATAGAGATTACCGTATTCTAGATAGACATCTTATTGGTTTTAATGACCCCATCGGGTGTCACCGTATTAAATCCGCGGTGTTATGTTGATGAAAAGACTGGGGGAATCTTTTTCGTAACATCTAGCTCATTAAAATATTCTTCTATCTGATAATTTAGATTTCACATTTATAAATCGTTTGTAAACTAAATACATAAGGTTCGTCGGTGATCTCTCTGAGATCATGCCTTTATGCAACTGTATATTGCTAGAATAAGGTGAATTCTCTGAATTCATATCAAGTGGCGGTCGTTATTGTATGGGGTATATTTAAATAGGTCCATTGTCCTTTATGACAATGATTAGAATTAATCTCATAGAGATTACCGTATTCTAGATAGACATCTTATTGGTTTTAATGACCCCATCGGGTGTCACCGTATTAAATCCGTATTGTTATGTCTATGTCAAGAGATTGGGAGGGTTATTCACCAACTCAATAACAGATCAATTCAATAACTCACCAACTAATTTCAAACCAGCCCCAACACATTTCCCAACACAGGATTCTGATTCATCTTACTCCAAACCAACTGAAGTGTTGTCCTATGTTCAATCTCTGTTAATTCTATAAATTGTATGCCAAGATCGTATCCCTCTTGTAATGATGTTGGTACGACGGCTGCTCCAAAGTTATTCTCGATGAGTCGATAGATTGTGTTTGCTTTTACTGATTTATGAGAGATAATGGGAGAGAAACCAGCTTCATCAAATATCTGCATTACTTTCTCGTAATAGGACGGACTATATGAAGAGTCGAACATGATAAACGGCTCATCTTTTAGTTGGGACAGATCTTTGAAGTTATTCTTGTTTATCGCATGATCCTTAGGTAGAACTAATGAAAATGTCTCTTCATATATAGGGCGTATTTCGACGCCTCTTGGAACTCGATCCATTCTCACGAAACCAATGTCAATATCTTGATCAAGGATACTAGATGTTTGAACTTGATTATCCATCTCCTGAAGATTCACATGGATGTTTGGGAATTCCTTTTTGATATCCAATAAAAAAGCTGGAATGATCTTGTGCATTGCCGATCCTATATATCCAATTTTTAGTTCGCCCTCTTGTCCTTTATGGAGTAGTTTGGCATGATTCAGTACTTTGTCCATAGATTTGGTAATGGACTGATATTCGTCTTTTAGATATATGCCGGCTTCGGTAAGTGTCACTTTCCGATTATGCCTTTCGAATAATTGAATGCCGAGTTGCTCTTCCATTTGCTTTATCTGTCGACTCAGTCCTGGTTGTGATATGAAGAGTCGTTCTGCAGCTTTTCTGAAGTGTAATTCGTCCGCCACAGCTAAGAAGTACTTGATATGTCGAAGTTCTAATTGATTACTCATGGTTATCAGTTGTTGACAATATTGGTATTTGTAAGCATCAAATATAAAGCTAACTTTACGGAAATAGCTATGGAGCTTATATCTTTTTATTAGATAGATTCATAGTCAATGATATTGGGTTGATAGATAGAGATATTCATCGATTCAATAATCTACAAATTCAAAAATTGGATACATGTTTAAATATGGAATAGATCAACTTGATGTTGAGAAAGTAATCAAAATTGCAAATGGTCAGCTAGAGGCAGGACTTACCGCTGATGCAATAGCTAAAGTAAATGCCTGTAGAGCAAAAGTGGAAAAAATGGCTGCGGGTTCAGATGCAGTCTATGGTGTGAATACAGGGTTCGGCCCATTGTGTGATACACAGATTACGCCAGATGAGACCAGTCAATTGCAGACGAATTTGTTGATTACTCATGCAGTTGGAGTAGGCAACCCAATTGATGCAAAGCTATCCAAGATCATGATGATCTGCAAGGTGCATGCATTGTGTCAAGGATTCTCAGGTATCCGGTTAGAAGTCATAGAGCGTATCATGTATTTTATTGAGAATGATTTGCTACCTGTTGTGCCGGAGCAAGGTTCCGTTGGGGCATCAGGAGATTTGGCTCCGTTGTCACATCTTTTTATACCATTATTCGGAGAAGGAGAGTTCTGGATCAAAGGACAAATAATGCATGCAAAAGACGTGCTTAAAGGACATGGACTAGAAGTTATCACTCTGCAAGCGAAAGAAGGATTAGCATTAATTAATGGAACCCAGTTTATACTAGCACATGCAATAGTCGGTCTTGATAAGATGGCTTATCTATTGGATCTTGCTGATGTTTCAGGAGCAATGAGCTTAGAAGGATTTCAAGGAAGTGCGTCGCCATTTAGAGAAGAGTTGCACAGTATTAGACCATACCCGGGTACAGTGAAAGTGGCTGAACGAATGAGAATGCTTCTAAAGGATTCGGAAAATCTATCATCACATACAGATTGTGTAAGAGTACAAGATCCCTATTCCTTGAGGTGTATGCCGCAAGTGCATGGGGCATCTAGAAATGCGTTTTATCACTTGACGGAATTGGCAGAAATAGAAATGAATTCTGTTACTGATAACCCGATTATATTGAGCGATACAGAAGCTATCTCAGGAGGTAACTTCCATGGACAACCGTTAGCAATGGCACTGGATTATGGTTCTATTGCAGCGGCAGAATTGGGTAATATATCAGATAGACGATGTTATCTTTTGCTTGAAGGTCTATACGGTCTGCCTAGATTACTGACCAAGGCAGGTGGACTAAATAGTGGGTTCATGATTCCTCAATACACAACAGCTGCATTGGTAACTGAGAATAAGTCATTATGCTTTCCTCCGTCTGCAGACAGTGTTCCTACTTCTCTCGGACAAGAAGATCATGTGTCAATGGGCAGTATCTCTAGTCGTCAATTCAATCAAATATTAGGAAACCTAGAGAAGATATATGCGATTGAGTTGATGTATGCCGCCCAAGCCATAGAATTTAGAAGACCAAATACTTGCTCAGGAATCATCGAAGAAAATCACGCGATAATCAGAAAGCATGTCAATAAATTGGAGGAAGACAGGTTACTAAAAGATGATATCAATGCAATGATTGAATTGGTAAGAGATAGAGCATTTGTAGTGGGATAAATATTGAGAATAAGTTAATTATTATTTCGAAGATTGCACCCAAATCGGGAACAATCTTTATCTTTGTATCGTTATGAGAATAATAGCATTAAGTTCTGTAAATAATTTTTTCGTAAAGCATCCCAAATGTGAACAGGCACTAAAGTCTTGGATCCAGGAAATGCAGAATGGAAAATGGGATTCTCCCCAACAACTGAAGATGAAATTTAAAAGTGCATCAGTCTTAAATGGTAAAAGAATAGTATTTAACATTAATGGCAATAAATATAGATTGATAGTTGATATTGAATTTCGACTTGGAATAATATTCATTGTATGGTTCGGGCCACACAATGAATATGACTTAATAAATGCAAAAACAATTAGTTATGATAAAGCCCATAAAGACAGAAAATGAACACGATAAGTATTTAGCCCGTGCATATGATCTTATGCAAATGGATTTAATACCTAATTCGAAAGAGTCTGATGAATTTGAACTAATAAGTATACTCATCGAAGTATATGAAAATGAAAAGTTTAAAATAGAACCACCAAATCCTATTGATGCGATTTTATTTAGACTAGATCAATTAGGCATGAAAAAAAGTGAGCTAAGTAATCTATTAGAATCTAGAAGCAGAGCAAGTGAAATATTATCTGGTAAGAGGAAACTAAGTTTAAATATGATCAGAAAAATTAATGCAAAACTTGGTATTTCAGCTCAAATTTTGATTAAAGATTATGAACTTGTATGATTGAATTTTTTATAAATATTCGTTCAATTATCAATTATCAACTGTCAATTATCAATTAAAGAAACATGACATTTAAAGAAAATATACAACAAGGAATTCCATCATCTCTTCCTGCAAAGAGACCTTATCCAGAAGGAATTAGTCCTGCGCCAAAGCGTAAAGACATACTATCAGCAGAAGAAAAAAAATTAGCGTTAAGAAATGCGCTACGATACTTTCCATCAAAATGGCATAAAGAATTAGCTACTGAGTTTGCACAAGAACTAAAAGAATACGGAAGAATCTATATGTACAGATTCAAGCCTGACTATGAAATACACGCTCGTCCGATCGAGGAGTATCCATATGTATCTCAACAAGCGGCTGCGATTATGTTGATGATCCAAAATAATCTGGATCCAGCTGTAGCGCAGCATCCTGAGGAGTTGATTACGTATGGTGGAAATGGTGCCGTATTCCAAAACTGGGCCCAGTATCTATTGACGATGAAGTATTTGTCAGAGATGAATGAAGAACAAACGTTACACATGTACTCTGGCCATCCGATGGGATTGTTTCCATCTGGTAAGGAAGCACCGAGAGTTATCGTGACGAATGGGATGGTCATTCCTAATTATTCTTCACCAGATGATTTGGAGAAAATGAATGCATTGGGCGTAAGTCAATATGGACAGATGACTGCCGGATCATACATGTATATCGGGCCGCAAGGAATCGTACATGGAACCACAATTACTGTGATGAATGCATTCCGAAAGATGTTGCCAAAAGGGGAGACTCCGGCAGGTAAGATCTTCCTAACAGCGGGACTCGGTGGTATGAGTGGGGCACAACCCAAAGCAGGTAACATCGCTGGATGTATCACGATCTGTGCAGAGGTAAATCCAAAAGCTGCGACAAAGAGACACGCGCAAGGCTGGGTAGATGTATTGATTGACAATATGGATGAGCTGGTAACTAGAGTGAGATCAGCAAAAGAAAATAAAGAAGTAGTATCGATCGCATATATTGGAAATGTAGTTGAAATATGGGAGCGGTTCGATCAAGAAGATTTGTTTATTCATGTAGGATCTGATCAGACATCATTACACAATCCTTGGTCGGGAGGATATTATCCAATTGACATTCCATTCGATGAAGCGAATGATCTATTGAGAAACGATCCAGCAGCATTTAAAGATGCAGTGCAGGCTACACTAAAAAGACATGCAGCATCTGTCAATAATCATACAGCAAAAGGGACTTATTTCTTCGATTATGGGAATGCCTTTTTATTAGAAAGTTCAAGAGCGGGAGCGGATGTCATGGCAGTAAATGGGATTGATTTTAAGTATCCTTCTTACGTGCAGGATATACTCGGACCTATGTGCTTTGACTATGGATTTGGTCCATTCCGTTGGGTATGTGGTTCTGGTAAGTCAACGGATCTTGATAGGACGGATGAGATTGCCGCGGAAGTGCTTACCGAAATCATGCAAACCAGTCCAGAAGAGATTCAACAACAAATGCAGGATAACATAACCTGGATCAAAGACGCTAAGAAAAATAAACTTGTCGTAGGATCACAAGCTAGAATCCTATATGCAGATGCTGAGGGGCGAATGAAGATCGCAGAAGCATTTAACAATGCAGTAAATAGTGGTGAGATTGGTCCAGTAATATTAGGTAGAGATCACCATGATGTGAGTGGAACAGACAGTCCTTACAGAGAAACATCTAATATCTACGATGGTAGTAAATTCACTGCAGATATGGCGATTCATAATGTAATTGGAGATAGCTTCCGTGGTGCTACATGGGTATCGATTCATAACGGTGGTGGAGTAGGTTGGGGAGAAGTTATCAATGGTGGTTTCGGTATGTTACTTGATGGTAGTCGAGAAGCGGATGCACGATTGAAGAATATGCTTTTGTTTGATGTGAACAATGGAATCGCAAGAAGAAGTTGGGCAAGGAATAGTGAAGCTATATTTGCTATTAAGAGAGAGATGGAACGAACACCTGGTTTGAAAGTGACGATTGCGAATTTGGTGGATGATGAGGTGTTGTTAGATATTTAGATAATATATATAATTTTCTGTGCGTTAAATTTATTATCACGATAAAACAATTACATATGAATCAATCAATTAGGGTATTAATAATAATATCAATATTACTGTGCACCGAAAGTGTAAAAAGCCAAACGTTAAACCTGATTAAAGATATAAATGAGACAGAGAACGGAATAATAAATGTTGAAAATCAGAATTATGTAGTTGTAGATGATTTATTGTTTTTTGTTGGGACAGATGATGAAACAGGAAGTGAGTTGTGGGTAACTGATGGCACTAAATCAAACACAGTCCTTGTAATGGATATATTTTCAGGAGCAGAAGGATCTGATATTACCAATTTAATCAGTCATAATGACTTATGTTATTTCTTCGCTAATGATGGTACGGGAAAAGAATTATGGAAAAGCGACGGCACGGAGATAGGAACAAAGATGGTTGTTGATATAAATTTAGGGACTAGTTCATCTTCTTTTGGATCGTTCGAACATTTAATTTCTTATAAAGGATCATTATATTTTGAAGCGTTTGATGGGACTACGGATCAGTTATGGGTTGTTGATAATGACAATAATGCAGATTACTTTGCAGAGTGGGATCCAGATAGCTTCCAAACTGGTATATCGGGGGTCCATATTATGAATGAAGAACTTTATTTTTTTAAAAATGCTTTTCTTGAAGGTGTAACTTTATTCAAATATGATGGAATTGATTTAATAGAAATTGAAAATTTTACTGCAGGAAATAGTATTTCTCAAATTAATGAGACAGAAGGCATATTGTATTACACTGTTAAAGAGCTCACAAACAGCATTATTTGGGCATATGATAGTAATGCCGATGAGAATAAAATGCTTTTAACTAGTAATAGATCAGTTCTTTCAGCTATTGGATATAATTCTAGATTAATATATAGTTTGAAGGCCAACAAGAGATTATTCTCTATAGGTATTGACGGGTTAGACCCTATTGAATTAAATCAACCAATGTCAGCATTTGCAAGAGAGCCTAGAGCTTTAGAATTACACAATGGGTTGGTTTATTATTATGGAGGATCTAAAGAAGGAATTAGTGTAACAGACGGTACTTTAGAGGGAACAGAATACCTTTTCGATATGAAAGCTATTCATAACGATGAACATGGAATATTTTCATTAGGAAATGATTTACTAATAAGTGGTGAAGTTGATCTTGATATAGGAATGGAGCTTTATTTATATAAAGAAGGGTCTACAATTAAATTAGTTAAAGATATTTTTTCAGGCTCTGGAAACTCTTCCCCCCGATCATTATTAAGGTTTGGGGAAGATAAAGTGATTTTTAATGCAGTTTCCGCTGAAGAAGGAAGAGAGCTATGGATTTATAATGAAATTGGTGTCTCAACTTCTGAGCTGGCTAAAAATTATTATTCTGTATATCCATCTATTGTGACTAACTCAATATTGATTAACAACAAATCTAATACTCTAAAACCTGGAGCTTCAGTTTCAATATATAATAGTCAAGGAGTGGAAATAATGAATGACAAATTAATACCGCTATTCAGCATTGATACTTCCAATTGGGTAACTGGATTATATTTTATTTCGATATGGCAAGACGGCAATAGGGAGACACATAAAGTTCTTAAGATTTAAAAATAAAACATGAATCCATTTATAAGTATTCTGAAACTAAACACCGAACTGTAAAACACTAACCATGTCCTACATAAAAACAATTCCATATACAGAAGCTGAAGGCAAACTCAAGAAGCTCTATGATAAAGTCAAAGGTCCAGATGATAATGTAGACAATGTACTGATGGTTCATAGCTTGAGACCGCACACATTGAATGGTCATATGGTATTGTATAAAAGTGTGCTTCATCATAAGGATAATACGTTTGATAAGTGGTACTTGGAAGCATTGGGAACATATGTGAGCTTGCTCAATGGTTGTGACTATTGTTTTGACCATCATGCTGAAGGATTGCGTAAGAACCTCGATGATAATCCAAGATTTGAAACAATCTATCAAGCAATCAAGGATGATAAGATAGAATTGGTTTTTGATACAAAGCAAATGGCAGGCGCGGAATATGCGAGAAAGTTAACGCTAGAACACACGACCATCACAAAGGAGTATATTCAAACACTAAGAGATAGGGGATTCAACGATGGTGAAATACTAGAAGTGAATCAAGTAGTGAGTTATTTCAATTACGTGAATAGAATGGTGGTTGGCCTAGGTGTAGATACTGTTGATGATATCATAGGATTATCACCGAATAATAATGACGAAGCGGATAATTGGTCTCATTTATAGATCGTATTCTTGGGAGTAATAAAATAAGAAGATGAATTATCAAATAATAGCGGATGAAGTCGCTTTACTGGATTTTGTGAATTGGTTGCCAGAGCTGAGTGAGAATGAGACATTTTTGGTCGCATTGTTTGCTAGAAAAAAATATAGTAACGGCACGATCAAATCGAATAATCAAACTCAATTAAGAAGATTTTCATCTAAAAAAGATCGATTAATTGACAATATCAGACAATTAGAATTGCCTGTAGGAGCTTGGAAGATGAAACAAGAGATAGCACCACAAGAAGCTTTGGCACTATACATCTCGTTGAACCCGAGATGCATGAGAAAAGCGACTGAGTTAATGGGAAAGAAATGCTGGGATTTAATGAATTCTCAAAACTATAACTTGCAGAGTGAAGCTTTGAGCTGTATCCAGAAGTCGAAATCTAGGACCGTTTATGTTGATTTTGATATCGATGATAAAGAAATAGATATTGATGAGTTATGGCTTGATAGTGAGGTAGGGAAAGGAAACTATAAAATAGTAGAGACTAGGGGAGGATATCATGTTTTGGTCCAGCCAGATAAAGCTTCAAATTACAGAAAATCCACTTTTAATGATGACCGATGGTACCAGTTGATCCAAGAAAAATATCCAGTGGATCAAGCTGGTGATCAATTAATTCCAGTGGTGGGAGCGTATCAAGGTGGATTTATTCCAAAATTTGTATCTCGCAAAATATAATACTTAATCTAGAAATCAAAGACAGAATGTTAATCAAGAATATAAAACAACTCATCCAAGTTAGAGAACCAGGAATCCGATTCCTATCCGGTATAGAGATGAAAACTCTTCCTACTATTGAAAATGCATTTTTAACTATAAAAGATGGTAAAATCGATAGCTATGGTGAGATGAAAGATTGTCCGTCATATGATGGTGGTACTATCGATGCTACAGGAAAAATGATCCTTCCTTCATGGTGTGATTCTCATACTCATATTGTTTATGCAGGAAATAGAGAGGGTGAATTTGTAGACAGAATTAATGGAAAGACATATAAAGAAATAGCGGATAACGGTGGTGGAATTGTTAATTCTGCAAAGAAGTTACAAGCCACTTCTGAGGAAGACCTTTATGAACAAAGCAGAAAGAGACTGGAAGAAGTGATCCAAATGGGGACTGGTGCTGTAGAGATCAAATCAGGATACGGATTGACGAAGGATGCAGAGTTGAAAATGCTCAGAGTTATCAAACGATTAAACAAAGAATATGATCTGCCTATAAAAGCTACTTTCCTAGGCGCTCATGCTGTGCCTGGTGAATACAAAGACGATAAATCGGGTTATCTTAATATGCTTATCAACGATGTATTGCCAGAGATTGCAGATGAAGGATTGGCAGATTATATAGATATCTTTTGCGAGACCGGATATTTCACAGTGGAGGATACAGAACTGATTATGGCAGCTGGTAAAGCGCATGGTCTTATTTCAAAGATTCATGTTAATCAGTTTACAACTATCGGAGGAGTGCAAGCGGGTGTTAAGCACGGAGCATTGTCGGTTGATCATTTAGAAGTGATGAATCAGGAAGATATCGAGGTACTCAAAGGAACGGATACTATGCCAGTTGCTTTACCAAGTTGCTCATACTTTTTGTCAATTCCTTATACCCCAGCTAGAGAGATGATCGATGCAGGTCTTCCAATAGCCTTAGCGACAGATTATAATCCGGGGTCTACACCGTCTGGAAATATGAATTTCGTGGTATCTACTGCATGCATCAAAATGAAAATGACACCAGAGGAAGCTATAAACGCAGCAACCATTAACGGTGCATATGCGATGGGTTTGGAGAATGAGGTTGGTAGTATTACGATCGGTAAGAAAGCAAATTTTATCATCACAGAAGCGGTCAACTCCTATGGGTTTTTGCCATATTCATTTGGTAGGGATCATATTGATTCTGTATATTTAGATGGGAAGAGACAAGTTTTTGACTTTTGATCTAGCTTTCAATTAATATATAATATGGAAAGAAACTATACTCCATCACAAGAAAGATGGGCAGGAAGACGCACGGATCCTGCAATAGGAATTCAGTATTGGTATCAAGCAGTAAGTGTGATAGATATGTTCTCTACTATCGATTTTACGGAAAAGATTGGATTGTTAGGCTATGTCTGTGACGAAGGTGTACTTAGAAATCAGGGTAGAGTAGGTGCGAAAATGGGGCCCTCTAAAGTAATAGAACGCTTGGGTAAATTGCCCTATCATCATGAGAAAGGACTTGTTGTAGATTGTGGAGATATAACGTGTGATAATGGTGATTTAGAATCCTGTCAATCATTGTTTGCTGAAGTTATCCAGAGACTTCTAGAGATTAACGTTCTACCAATTGCAGTTGGGGGAGGACATGATATAGCTTATGGACATGTCAAGGGGATTCTTGCTACATTACCAAAAACAAGTAAAGTAGGAATCATTAATTTTGATGCTCATTTTGATTTAAGAGGAGTAGAAGATAAAGCGACTTCTGGTACTCCATTTGGGCAACTTCTGAAAGAGTATTCAGATGAATTAGAGTATATGGTTCTAGGTATTCAGCAAACGGCAAATACAAAAGAATTATACGATGAGGCTAAAAGGTTGAATGTACAATACATTGAAAATTATACATGCCAAATTAAGCACTGGGATAAAATCGAAGTAGCCTTGAATAGCTTTATTTCAAAGATGGATTATGTGTATATAACAGTCGACATGGATGGGTTTTCGTCCGCGTATGCACCGGGTGTAAGTGCTCCTTCTCCTTTAGGTTTTACCCCATATTTTGTATTGAAATGTTTGAAACACATATTCGAATCTAAGAAGGTGATCTCTTGTGATATAGCGGAAGTTAATCCAATGTACGATCAAGACAATATGACTGCTAATTTAGCGGCTAGATTGATTGACTTTATGGTTGAGAGTTATTTAGTAAATCTTGAAGATCAAAGCTGAAAATCAATTCATAGTCTTCATTATGCCAAATGTCAAGCCATCAATATTGCCCATCTTAGGGTGAAAAGCGGATAAGTTAGATAATACGACAATGGCTAATTGTCTTTCCTCATCAATTAACATAGAAGAGGTATATCCATTAGTTCCACCATTGTGAAAGTAATAGTTGTTGCCGCCTTTACCGCGAATGATGTGCCATCCAAGACCAATCTCCATATTTTCATTTGCTACGAAAGTTGATTTTCTTTGCAGCTCTAAGGCTTTATCCGTTTGAGACATTACAGCTTTTGCGAATTTCTCTAATTCTGACACTGTAGATAACACTGCACCGGCACCTCCCAATACATCAAATTCCCAATTCTGACAAATTTCTCCTTTAGCATCTTGGCCTTTTATTAGCTTATCCTTTACGTTCTCAAGAAGAGTAGTAGACGAGTTCATTTCCCATTTTTTGAAAATCTGTTCTTGGAGCATTTCCTCATAAGACATTTTATATTTCTTTGATAGTCCATGTGCTAGAAGAGCTGCACCTAGGTTAGAATAGATGCTTTTATCTTGTTTTAGGTCTGTTGTCATGTATTCAGTAAGCCATGTCTTGAGAGCAGCTTCATCATAATGTTTGTATGGATTGGCTGGATCTTTCATCTGTGCAAAAAGAAAATTTCCCGGCATTCTCATCATTCCAGATGTATGATTTGATAGTTGTTCTAGAGTAATTTTTCCTCCTTTTAAGAGCGAGTATCCAAGTAATTCTGAAATTTCAGTGGATAGCGAAACATTCCCACTTAAAACAGCATTTGCTAAGAGGTTGGAAGTCATCACCTTTGAAATAGATCCTATTTCGAAAACGGAGTCTTTATTTATTATGTTTTCTAGTTGCGAGTCATTATTTATTATCCGGAGGAACTCTGTTTTATCTCCATTTATTACCGCTATTGATAATTGCGTGTTTGTTGGAAATTCAGCTATGTTAGTTTTTATCAACTTCTCTTGTGTATCAGAGAGTGTAGATGGAAATTTCAGATTGTCTCCATTTGCGGTTTGTGCATTAAGGCTTGTAGTTACTATTATAAAAAATAGTGTGATAGAGAAAATAGTGTGAATCTTCATTTAGATTGTATTTGAGGCTAAATTTAGAATTGAATCTTAGTTTAAAGGTGTTTATCGGCGAATGGGTTGACTTATTGGAATGAAGATGTAGTTGGGCTGGAGTTTTTCTTGTTGGAGTGCGGTGTAAGATTCTTGTGAATTCTCTGCTCATGTGCTTATAACATTAGGGAACAGTGTTTGAATTTTAAGGGTGTGTTTTATGAAGGTGTGTAGTGGTCGCAATCAAACCCGAGATTATTTTAGATTCTCTCTATTTGATCGTTTCATCGCGTTTCTTACAGAAACACTTTCCCAAGATTTCCCCCGTTTGGCGAGGTTTGTAACCTCGACTAAACATGCAATTGTATAATTTAGTGTTTTTCGTTGTATTGGGCAGATAGTAATTAAAGTATAGTTTAGATTTTGAATTATAATTATACGTCATTCCGAGGTTACATACCTCGGCGAGCATAGTTTTTTATGAAGATATGTAGTGTCGCATGCCCAAGATTCCTTCGGATTCTCTACACATGCTCGTCGTGTTTCTTACAGAAACACTTTCCCAAGATTTCTGCGAATTCTCTCTATTTGCTTGTATAGGGTTTTGGAACGTTGTCGATTTTATGGGAGTGTCTGAAGAAGATATTTAGTGGTCGCAATCAAACCCGAGATTATTTTAGATTCTCTCTATTTGCTTGTATAGGGTTTGGGAACTTTGTCGATTTTAGGGGAGTGTCTGAAGAAGATATGTAGTGGTCGCAATCAAACCCAAGATTTCTGCGAATTCTCTCTATTTGCTTGTATAGGGTTTGGGAAAGTTGTCGATTTTAGGGGAGTGTCTGAAGAAGATATTTAGTGGTCGCAATCAAACCCGAGATTTCTGCGAATTCTCTCTATTTGATCACTCGTTGTTAATTTCAAAATCTTTAATTTTGAAATTAACTAAACCATTAGACTGATTCTGTGGACGCCGGGGTTGTATTCTTTGGCGAGGAGCATTTTTACTTCTTCGTAGTTACGATCGTTTGTTTCGAAGTCGATCGTGTTTAGATCTATGATAAGAACTGGGAAAGAGAGAATGTTTCTGAAGTACTCAAAATATGAATTCTGCACTTTAGTTAAATATTCATCTGTAATGTCTTTTTCATATTCACGGCCCCTTTTTGCAATGTTTGCCTGCAAGTGCTCTACGCTTCTGTGAAAATAAACAAGAATTTCTGGCTGAGGGAAAGACTGATTTAAAGTTGTGAATATCTGATTAAACATCTTGAACTCGCTTTCTTCTAGATTTTGTCTAGCGAAAAGCAAAGTCTTGATAAATGCATAGTCAGATACAGTGAAATCAACAAACATGTCTCTTGATATCAGTTGATTTTGTAATTGCTTATATCGTTCAGTCATGAAAAATAATTCCACGGTAAATGCCCATCTTTCTTGATCTTTGTAGAATAGTGGAAGGAATGGATTGTCATCAAACTCTTCGAGGATGAGCTGGCAACTATATTCTTCTTTTAGTTTCTTGCAAAAAGTAGTCTTTCCAGAGCCTATATTGCCCTCGATAGTGATGAAATTATATGGAAATTGTGTTTTCAAATATTATATTTTATTATTTCTTGATCAGTTCAATACAAATCTATTCTTCTTACTTCTGTCTCGTCTTCACAGTCTTCTAATACGATAGATAGTGGCTCATTAATAAGTGGATGAATGAAATCAGCCGCTATTTCAACCATCGGATAAAGAACAAAATTTCGTTTGTGCATCAATCGATGTGGAATAGTGAGTTTTTCAGTGTCAACTATTATATCCTCTATGAAAATGATATCAATATCAATTAATCTAGGACCCCATTTTTCAAGTCTTACTCTTCCAATTTGATCTTCGATTTTATTAATCGTTTTCAGAAGTTGATTGGGTGTCATATAGTGCTCTACTTCTAGTGCCATATTGATGAAGTCATTTTGATCTGTCTTGCCCCATGCATCTGTCTCAAACATCGAAGAACTACTTAAAATAGGTCCGATTGACTCTTCTATCATCTGTATGGCTCGAGCCAATTGTATTTTTCGATCTCCTTGATTAGAACCTAAATGCAAATGACACTTTCCCACACTTATCAACTTTTTGCAATGATAGCGATATATTAGAAAAAATGATATATAATATGAATAGAAGTTTTAACGGAATGAAAATAAATCAATTATTTAATTCATAAAGTGTGTTTGTTTATCTTTGGAAGTAATGATATTATTCTCAATAAAAGTTATTCTAAAAAATATAATCATGACTAATTATTACAAAATCTTAATGTGCGTATCTATTCTTGTCTTATCGAACATTGCGTTGAATGCTCAAGAAATCAAAGCTCCTGAAGGATTCTCTCCGCAAATAGGTGCCACGGTTTCAATGTTGGAAGATTTAAAAGAAAGAGTGACAAGCAGTGTGTCAAACTTAACGATAGAGGAAACAGATTTTCTTCTAGATGAAAAAGCCAATAGAATTGGGGCATTGATCTATCATCTAGCCGCTACTGAAAAATACTATCAGATATATACATTCGAAGGAAGAGGCTCCAATAGTGCTGAAAAAGCGGAATGGAATCTGGCCCAGAACTTAGGTGCGAAAGCACGAAATGAGCTTGTAGGTAAGCCAATTCAATATTATTTAGATATTTGGAATGAGGTGCGAGAAGAAACATTACGCATTCTAAAAACAAAGGATGACAAATGGTTTGAGGCTAAAGTTGAAGGAAGCCGTAATATGAACAACCATTGGGCATGGTATCATGTGATGGAACACCAAGCAAACCATATGGGGCAGATTAGATTGATCACCAAAAGAATGGACTAATATTTTTCCAAAAATATTTATTAATTAGTACGTTGCTTTTATTACTATTGATCATTCATATACATAGCTTTGCGGAAGCTTAGATATGAACAAATTTATAAAGACATATGTAGACGCATTTGACGGTATCACAAAAGATATCTGGATTTTTGCGTCCATGATGCTCATCAATAGGCTGGGTACACTGATTTTGCCTTTCCTGACATTATATACAACACAGGAGCTAGGATGGAGTAAGATTGATGCGGGAACGGCTACTATGAGTTTCGGAGTTGGAAGTTTGGCGGGGGCTATTTTAGGTGGATACCTTACAGATAAGATTGGTTATTACCGCACGATGATGATCAGCTTATTTGCTGCGTCAGGTTTCTTCTACAGTCTGCAGTTTGTTTCAGACTTCTATATGCTGTGTGGTTTATTGTTTATGAGTAGTATGATGTCTGATCTACTGCGTCCAGCCTTGATGACTGGTATTACCTACTTTACAACGAAAAAGACACAAACCAGAGCGGTTTCTCTTATGAGGATGGCTTTTAATTTGGGAATATCAGTAGGGCCTGCATTTGCTGGAGTATTAATTGAGCAATATGGTTATAGTCTAATTTTTACTGTTGATGCTGTTACCTGCTTGTGTGCTGGAGGATTCTTGATCCTATTTGTGACCAATGTACAAAAGCCAAAA
>CALKXE010000296.1 GCA_938003955.1 uncultured Saprospiraceae bacterium
TTCTTTGTTGGTGACATGAAGAATGTTTTTAATGAAGAGTTTATTGCGGCGAACGGAATTCCTGATATAATTATCACAGATCCACCAAGAGATGGTATGCACAAAGATGTGGTGCAACAAATATTAAATATAGCTCCACAAAAAGTAGTGTATGTAAGTTGCAACAGCGCTACCCAAGCAAGAGATTTGGCACTAATGAAAGAGGTTTACAAAGTAGTGAAGGTACAGCCAGTAGATATGTTTCCGCAAACCCATCATGTCGAAAATATTGTACTTTTAGAAAAGATATAGACTGATGAACAAATTCAAATTTGCTTTTTTCATTATTGTAATAGGCGTGGGTATTTTTTCCGCTTGCGAGAAAGATGATATATGTGTAGATGATGATACGCCGCAATTGATCATTCGGTTTTATGATGCTGATAATCCTACAGAATTAAAAGTAGTGCCGGGCTTAAGAGTTATAGGTGTGGGTAATGGAAATCCTGTCGATACTTTTAGTGATCGCACAAGCACTTTAGATTCTATTGCGATTCCGCTTAAGACCAACGATATTTCTACACAATTTTCTTTCATTCTTAATTCGGCAGATGATGACAATGGAGCCGAAACAGGAACAACTGACCAATTACTGTTCTCATATGAAACCGAAGAAATTTTTAAATCTCGCGCCTGCGGATTTGTAGTGAACTACGATAATTTGACAACCGACTTTAGCCCAGCAACCGAAAACTGGATTCAAAGTATAGAAATAGTAAAACCTTCGGTAACCATTGAAGAAGAAGTAACTGCTCATGTTAAGATATTTCATTAGTACGTGTATTCTCTGCTGTTTCTTTTTTGGAAATGCTCAGAGCAAACCTATAGATACCAAACCAAAGGATACTGTGGTACATAAACAGCCTTATGGGTTGCGCGTTGGTATTGACTTAAGTAGATTGACTATTGCATATTTTGAAGAAGAGTATACTGGTCTTGAGTTAGTAGGTGACTTCAGACTAAGTCAAAAATATTGGCTTGCGGCGGAGCTAGGTACTGAAAAAAGATCACGACAAGAAGACCTTTATAATTTTACTGCTTCCGGTAGTTATATAAAACTAGGCATTGACTACAACACATATGCCAACTGGTATGGTGAACAAAACTTAATTTACATTGGTGGACGTTATGCGTTTAGTACTTTTAATCAAACCCTGAACAACTATCAAATCTTTGATAGTAACCGATATTGGAGCCCAGATGGATTTGCAGAAGGTAACAATGGAAATATAGAATTTAATAACCTGAGTGCTTCTTGGATTGAATTTGTCTTAGGGGTAAAAGCAGAACTGTTTGCTAATATTTATATTGGCGGAAGCGTTCGTATGGGTTTTTTAATTGATGGATTGAATAAAAAACCAGATAACTTCGATAATCTTTTTATCCCTGGCTTTAACAAAGTTACTGATGGGAGTAATTTCGGAATCGGTTATAATTTCTCCATATCATATTTTATTCCGCTTTATAAAAAAGTAAAAAAGCCTAAAAAAATTGAACAAACTCCTGCCGAATAAATATAGTTTTATCGTTTTTGGCCTATAAAAAATATAGGCGCCTCTTAAACAGTTTACTTACAGTAATTTGCATTTGTAATCATCTTAGGTATTTCATCGAATACATAAAGCAGTTTAACAAGAATTACTTGAAAATAGTGCTATTCAGCCGACCTTGGCTAGTCAAACCAATAGTATGACCACCAAACATTTCAGTAAAAAAACCAAAAATATTTTAATTGCATTTACTTCGCTCATATTATTGAGTGCTATACCTTATTTCGCAGGACCGGGAATTGAAAATGCAACACCGGTTGGGGCTTATCTTAATGGTGTTTTTCCTAGCCAAACACCTACAACAACCAGTACATCAAATGCAAGTTATAATGTTGAAAATGCTTTTCCTAATCTAACCTTTATTGATCCGGTTGATATGGTCGAGCTTCCAAATAGTACTGAATTCTTGGTTCTTGGATTACAGGGCCACATTTGGAAAATTGATAACGATGAAAGCACGACCAATAAAGACTTACTCTTAGACATATCAGATAACGTTGTTGTAAATACCGACGGAGGTATGTTAGGTATAACACTACACCCTGAATACGGTCAAACGGGCTCTGAAAATAGTGAATACATTTATGTCTTTTACCGCTATAGTCCAGTCAATGGAACGGACGGCAATGGTTCTCAAACCAATGGGTACATGAGACTTTCTCGATTTAATCTTCCGTTAGACTCTAATACCATCAATCCCGCAAGCGAACAAATACTTATTAATATTTACGATAGGAATGATTGGCACAATGGAGGCGATATGTTTTTCGGACCTGAAGACGGCTTCTTATATCTTGCTTTAGGTGATGAGGGTGGAGCAAATGATAACTATGGGGTTACTCAGCAGATTGACAAATGGCTTTTTGGAGGCGTCTTAAGAATAGACATTGATCAAAGAGGTGGATCTATTAGTCATCCCATCAGAAAGCAACCCTTAAATAGAGGAACACCACCTAGCGGATGGTCAGATTCTTATACCCAAAATTATTACATACCAAACGACAATCCGTGGTTAGATACAAATGGAGGTATTTTAGAAGAGTTTTATGCTATAGGTACTAGAAGTCCGCATCGCATGACGATAGATCCTCCAACAGGAGATATTTGGATCGGAGATATTGGTCAAGGTGCTAAAGAAGAAATTAGCGTTGTTAGAAAAGGTGACAATCTACAATGGCCATATAAAGAAGGAGATCAAAATGGTCCGAAAGCGCAGCCTAGTAACCTTACAGGCAATGATAGACCTCCTATTCATGCCTATGGCAGAAGTGTTGGAACTTGCGTAATTGGCGGCTTTGTCTATAGAGGTTCTAAGTTTCCTGAATTAAATGGGAAATATTTGTTCGGAGATCAAACCACTCAAAATGTATGGACGTTAAACAAGACAGGGGAAAATTCAGGTGATGTAAATTACCTATTGAACGTACCTGTTAGCGGAGTTGGTAGTAAAGATGGTATTTCCTCATTTTTTAGTAGTTCAGATGAAGATATTTATATATTAGATTTATTTGGTACTGGTCGAGATGGTGCTGTAATTCGTAAAGTTGTACGTTCTGGGCCTTCTATTGACCCTCCTCAAAAATTATCTGACCTGAATGTTTTTACAGATTTACAAGCGCTAACACCTATCGATGGATTAGTACCGTATGATTTAAATGCACCTCTATGGTCTGATGGCGCGAAAAAAAGAAGATGGATAGCATTAACAAACGATGGAATTCACAATTCAGCATTAGAACAAATTGACTTTGAAAAAGAAGACAATTGGTCATTTCCACCAGGTACCGTAGCTATTAAGCAGTTCGATTTACCAACTGATGAGAATGATCCAACAAAAATCACAAAATTAGAAACACGTTTTCTAGTTTTCACCGAAGACAATACTGCTTATGCTATTAGTTACAAGTGGAATGACGAACAGACCGATGCTTTTTTAATCGGAATAGACGAAGACATATCACAAGATTATGATGTCACAAAAAATGACGGATCAATAGTGAGTCAAACTTGGAATTTCCCCAACCGATCACAATGTATTCAATGCCATAATAGTGTTGCAGGGTATTCACTAGGATTGAAAACAAGACAACTAAATAAAAGTTATACATACCCTTCTTCAGGTATTACAAGTAATCAACTTGAAACTTGGAATCATTTAAATATGTTTAGCGAAGAACTAGAAGGCTACACAGACTTACCTGCTTCAGCTAATATAAATTCTGAAACTGCTAGTAATGAAATGAAAGTTAGATCCTATATCGATGCTAATTGCGCTTTTTGTCACAGACCTAATGGTGTAGAAGGAGCTTTTGATGGTCGATCCCTAACTCCATTATACGATCAATCGCTAATCAATACACTTGCAGTAAGTCACGGTTCATTACCCGGTTACGAACTAATAGTTCCACAAGATATTCAAAATTCATTACTGTACTTAAGAGATAACAGTACCGGAACAGACAGAATGCCACCAATAGGACGAAATCTAGTAGATGAGGATTATATGGAAGTACTTACTGGATGGATTGAAGGTCTTGATATAGATGGTCCTAAAACTATAGAAGAAGGACAATATACTATACAGGTTCGACACAGTTCTAAATTTATGGCAGTAAGTAATGCTTCACTTGAAGGTGACGCTTTGGTTGTTGAAATTTCTTCAAATCTAGAGGACCATTCAAATTGGTATCTAGAGCCTGTTGGAAATAAAAAATATCGAATAAAAGCAAAGCATTCAGATTTGGTACTTTCATTGAGAGATTTAAGAAGTGATCGCGGTGCCAATGTTATTCAAGAATCATGGAATGGAAACCAACATCAATTATGGTACATCGAAGATGTAGATGAAGAATATGTTTATATAATAAATGTTTATAATGGCTTGGTATTAAATGTATCTACAACTAGTACTGAAGAGCAGGCACCTTTAAATCTTTGGACAAAAGAAAATTCTGCTCAAAATCAACAATGGAAAATAGGTCCTCCAGCTACGAGAGTAACAGGAATCACCGTCAATCCGATAGTTACTACTATTTCTGAAGGAGAAACTGCTACACTAAATATAACGGTAAGCCCTGAAGATGCTACAGATATATCAGTTACATGGAGCTCTTCAGATGACAGTATTGCAACGGTAAATACAAATGGTTTAGTAACTGGTGTCGGTGCAGGATCAGTAACAATAACAGTTACAACTACAGATGGAAGCTTTACCGCAGAATCAACGATAACTGTTAATATTCCTGTATCAGCAATTACATTAACCCCGTCTGATATAAGTGTTTCTGTAGGAGATAGCGCAACATTAACAACGGAAATAAGCCCTTCAAACGCAACGGATAATTCAGTCACCTGGAGTTCTTCAGATAACGGCATTGCAACAGTAAATGTTAACGGAGTAGTAACTGCAATTTCAGCTGGTACAGCCAACATATCTGTCACAACAACAGATGGCAATTTTACAGATGAATCAATTATAACAGTACTTGTACCTGTTTCAGGAATTTCCCTTGATCCAGAGACTATAAGTCTTGCAGAAGGAGCAACTTCAACTTTAACTGCAACAGTTAGTCCATCAAACGCAACTGATAATTCCGTGTCATGGCAGTCAAGCGATAATACTATTGCGACGGTTAGTACTAATGGAATAGTTACTGCTTTAACCGCTGGTGAAGCAACAATAACAGTAACAACATTAGACGGCAGTTTTACAGACGAATCTGTAATTACCGTTTTCCAACCTACTGT
>CALKXE010000297.1 GCA_938003955.1 uncultured Saprospiraceae bacterium
TATTCTATATTTGCAATCGCATTTAAAAAATATACAATCATTTATAGCCACGATTGGATATTTGCAAATGGTCGCGTGGCCGAGTGGCTAGGCAGAGGTCTGCAAAACCTCGTACGGCGGTTCGAGTCCGTCCGCGACCTCAGAGAAAAAGCTCATCAGTAATGATGGGCTTTTTCTATTTCTCAGAGATTTTTGTTATTGACATCTTGTTTTTTTTTATATTGTAGTATCACAAGATAAAAACCAATGAGAAAAACGCTCCAATTACTTTGCTTACTGGCTTCATTTACGTCAATTTCTCAAACGCCTATTTCAGATGATAATTTTATAGAGGCTATCAATGCTTGTTTATCGACTAATCCTGTAGATGGACTGTGTACAGACAGTGAATTTGGTGCGATGCCTGATTGGGATGTCAGTAATGTGACTAATATGGAAGCGGCATTTTATCACTTATCGACTTTCGATGCTGATTTAAGCCTTTGGGATGTAAGTAGTGTTACAAATATGAGAGCGATGTTTGCAAATGCAGATGATTTTAACTCTGATGTTTCCGATTGGGATGTTAGTAGTGTAACTAATATGGAGGCTACGTTTTATGGAGCGATTACTTTTAATTCGAACTTAAGTACTTGGGATGTGAGCAGTGTTATTAATATGGGAGGAATGTTTGCCTCTACGTTAGTCTTTAATTCTGATATAAGTAGCTGGGATGTTAGTAATGTTACTAGAATGGCGAGAATGTTTGATTTTACGTTTGCATTCGATACTGATATAAGTAGTTGGGATGTGAGTAATGTAACTAGTATGGAATCTATGTTTTTTAGGGCATCAGTATTTAATAGTGAACTAGGCGATTGGGATATAAGTAAGGTCATCGACATGAGAAATATGTTTGATTATTCTAGTCTATCTACAAGTAACTATGATATTACTTTAATAGGCTGGTCACAACAAGATGTCAAGTCGGCTGTACTATTTGATGCGCGTGGAATTAATTTTTGTCTTGGGAACGAGGCAAGAAATAGTTTAATAGTCAATAAAGATTGGATTATAACTGATCAAGGATATGATTGTACAACAGTAGGAGTTGATCAGGATGCTATGTTAAATATTTCAATTTATCCGAATCCGACTTTTAGTCTATTATTTATCGAAGGAAATCATAGTGAGCTAGAAGTTTCTCTATTTGATATTCTAGGTAATATGGTTCATCAACAGAAAGTCATGAGTGAGCTTGATATTAGTAATCTTCCCGAGGGACTATATGTATTAAAAATATTGGATGGGCACATTACGTCTTCTCATAAAATTATCAAAAGATAGTATTGGGTTAATGTTTTAGTTTTATCAAGTTTGAATTCATTTCATATAATTTGGACTTTTATGTTAAACCTTTAACTATCTTTGTTTTGCAATAAATCAGTGGCAAAAACCAATGTCACGTCCTCATTTTTCACTTTTTTAATATTTTTACTTGTAGTTCTCATATCGATTCAGGCTAACCTTAGTCATACTTATATGACTTCGTACTCGAGTGAGATGACTGTATTTAAATAAAGACCCAATTAGGATTAGGTCTTGCGTATTTATATATATAAATTTTAACTTTAACCTTCCCAAGTATTTTTTGGGACAGAAACCAATTTACTTAATCTGTAAAACATCTTAATGATGACATATAAAACTTACTGTGCAAGGATTCTAAAAAGATACGCTATTCTTTTAGTATTAGCAATATCCGTTAATGTCAACGCTCAATTCGTATCTAATGCTGAAGCTGAAGTTGACGCAATTCAATATTTGGATATTGATAAAGCCACATTTGTGGATAAAATATTGAAATCGAACAGTGGGGTAGTGCAGTTACCATTTTCTTTAGGAGGTCAGTCAGTTTGGACAATTGAAAGTCGAAAGATGTTTTCAGAAGATTACCTTGCCAAAAGACCAGATGTAAAAACGTATAAGATTACTTCTTCGGAAGACTTACAGATGGTTGGTAATTTAATGGTCACAGAAAATGGTGTTTGGTCAAGTATTCATACTAATCATGGGTTAGTTACGATATATACACAAGATGATGGCAAATTAGTGTTAGAAACAGGGATGGATAATCATCGCCATGATAACCAGTGTACACACAATAATCTTGATGCTGAATTAGAAGAATATCTTAAATTGAATGGTCAATCGGATGTTAGAATAGATGATTTTAATAATGGTACAGTAAGAAATGAATTTAGGCTGGCCCTAGTCTGTACTGGAGAATATTATGCACTCAATGGTGGAAATGATAATGTAGTATTGGATAAGATGGCTGCTGCAATGATGGGAATCAACACTATTTTTGAAAAAGAAATAGCGGTAAGATTTTTTCCAATTGATTTGGATCTATTTAGAGATAAGAACACTGATCCTTTTGACCCAGATGTCAATGAGAATAGACCCGATGAGGCTTCTCAAGGGGTCGCTACTGCTTTTCCAGCGGGGAACTATGATATAGGTCATGTATTTCATAAGTCAGAAAGTAGTGATGGTTGGGGTTCAGGTGGAATTGCTCGACTCGTGTCGGTTTGTAATGATAATGTATCCAATGGAGGTCCAGTAAAAGCGAAAGGCTGGAGTGGAAGTTTTAATACAGATGGAAATGGATTTATATCATTGGCATCTCATGAGTTTGCTCATATGTTTGGAGCTACGCACACATTTAATGGTAGCGGTGGGTTTGCGGGCACGACTACTTGTTCAGATGCTGCGAGTGCTACATCTGCATACGAGATAGGAAGTGGAACAACAATAATGTCTTATCAAGGTCTTTGTAATGAAGATCAAAACATACCATCCAGTGGTGTTGCTGATAATTACTTTCATATTCATAGTTTGTTTCAAATGATCAATTTTATCAATGATCAAGCATTCGAATGTGCTAATGCAATCCCACTTAATAATACGCCACCTACTGTGAATTCAAATGAATGCGGGGGTGATATATTGATCCCGAAGAATACACCGTTTTTTCTAATGGGTTCTGCGCAAGATGCAGAAAATGATGTTTTATTGTACTGTTGGGAACAATATAACGAAGATGGTCCAGGGGAACCATCATTAGGGCAAATAGGTAATTCGGCGGCCAATTCGTCAATAGCGCCTTTGTTAAGGAGTTTTCCTCCTACGACAGAGTCCATAAGGTATTTTCCGGATTTATCAACTCTTTCAGAAGGGCCAAACAGTGATCCATTTCAAGTATTGTCAAATAGAGATAGAAGTTTATTATTCCAATTTACAGTAAGAGATCAGAATAATGATGGTGGAGGCATGGCTACCGAAGAACTAGAAGTTCAGGTACAATCCACGGGCCCACTAACTATTCAGAATATTAATGCAATAACTGCTGGGGTATCTACGAACATCACATGGAATACAAATAACACAAATAATTTATGTGATAAAGCAAAATTACTATTATCCATCGACGGAGGAGAGACATATCCCTTTACTGTGGCAAATGATATAGATTATGCGACTGGAAGCACAGCTTTAATATTGCCCGCGTCTTTTCCTAGAACTACACAAGGAAGACTAATGATAGTTTGTGACGATAATTCATGTTATTCTTTCTTCGATATTACCAATAGTGATATCAATATTTCTTCCGATTGCCTTGCATCATCCAGCATTATTTGTGATACAGATTATCAGGTTTTTGATCAAGGAGATGCAGCGTTGGATTTAGACTTAAATCATTTTGATGGAAGTGTGGTTTCGAGTTTTTCAGGTTCAATCACGACGTCTTCTGAGTTTTATAGTCTTACATATTGGAATGAAGCACAAACGAATTGTAAGGAAAATTCAGTGTCAAATCGAGGGACATCAAAGCGAATTACTGTGGATAATTCAGGAACTTATAGCTTTTCTATCGATACGGGAGCAGCTGATGGAACTGAAATATTTAATATCCATAGTGCAAGTAATTATGATATTACTAACCCTTGTGCATCTTTTTTAAATTCTAATACAACATCTAACGATGATTCTTCAATTTCTTGGTCGTCGTCTTCTGTATTAACCGTTGACTTAGAAGCATGTGAAGAATATATAATTACATTCTATATTAATACTTCCAACCATCCACAGCAATATTCTATCCCGTTTATAAATGGTCCAGGGAATGTAATAGAAATAAATACTACTCCTGATGCGAATTTCTCATCTACTTTCATTGCCGTAAATGAAATGGGAATTATAGAAGTAGTGAGTCCAATCTCAGATTTCACAGCATTATCAGGAGGATTATATGACATATATACTGTCAGTTATAAGTCAGGTGGACCAGTGCCACCAGATAATGCTGATCCATCAACATGGGCTGGATCTTTATTGACTGCTGTACAGACAGCAAATTGTATGCTTATAAGCAGTAACAGAAAACAGATTCTTGTAGAGTTTACTTGTAAAATAAATAGCTTAGAACTAGGAGTGCAGACGGCCTGTGATGCTGCCTCTAATAACTATTCTCAAGAAATAATAGTAACGTATGAAGATCCTCCGATTACGGGTAATTTAATAGTAAATGGAGTTCCAGTTGCAATCACAGGAAGTCCACAAACAGTGACATTAACAGGTTTAATATCAGATGGACAACCAGTAGGAGTAAGCGCAGAATTTTCAGAATTAGAAAGCTGTACTATATTTATTGCAGAGTTTTTCACCGCACCAGAGAATTGTTGTGAGATAGATTTCGATCTTGGTGGAGATAGAGCGATATGCAGTGGAGAAATAGTCATCCTAAATGCAGGAAGTGATGGTGTGGAGTATAAATGGTTCAAGGATGGAGCCTTGTTAGAAGACAACACAATTTCTACTTATGAAGTGATAGAATCTGGAAATTATCTTGTTGAGGTAATCAATGCTGCTGGATGTTCAAAATTTGAAGTTGTAAATATTACAATATTTGAAACACCAACACTATCACTTGAAGATGACAAATCAGTTTGCGAAGGAGAGATTTTTAACCTTCCAGTAATGAATACAGCAACAAACCTGCAGTGGTACAAAGATGGTGCAGAGCTCATGGGTGAAACGGATGGTACACTATTAATAACAGCTGCTGGACAATATCATGTGAATGGAACCAATATGTATCCACTATCAAATGGAGAAGTTCTAGGATGTAGCGTTAGCGATACGATAAATATTGAGTATGTAACTCGACCTATTGTAATGTTAGGGGACGATCAAGAATTATGTGAAGGTGAATCGGCTATATTATTAAATGCGGGTCAAGATGGGACGGAGTATACATGGGCTAAAAATGGAATTGTCATTCCTTTGGAAATTTCTGATCAATTATCTGTTTCAGAAACCGGACAATATTCAGTCATAGTAGACAAGGGTGGAGGATGTGATGCCAAAGATACAGTGGATATCACCTTTTACGAATTAGCGGAAGTCTTTGCGGGGCAGGATGTTAATGTCTGTGTAGGCAATACCACTATGCTCAATCCATTTATTAATGCGATCTCATTTGAATGGTATTTTAATGATGTTCTATTTGGAGATCAATCGGAAATGCCAGAAGTAAGTGAAGGGGGAGAATATATATTAATAGGTTATAATGAATTAGATTGTCCTATAAGTGATACAGTAATGGTGAACCAAGTCATGCCTCCGATGCCTGATCTTGGCGATGACAAAATTGGATGTATAGGAAGTGAAGTCGTACTTGGAGTTGAGGGATTAGGGAATGTAATATGGTCGCTCAATAATACTCCGATATCTATGGAGGATACCATAAAAGTTACTGAACCGGGTACTTATGGGGTAACCATTCTTGCTGCAAATGATTGTAATGGATTTGATGAAGTAATTGTCACGTTCGAAGAGGGACCTTCGCTCACATTGGGAGATGATAATTCATATTGTGAAGGTGAAAATTATTCTATTTCTGCAATGACTGATGGTGACAATATAACTTGGTTCAAAGACGGAATAGAAATTATGGGAGAAACTGGATTTGATCTCACGGTGAATGGTTCTGGAATGTATTCTGCTATTGTAACCGGATCAAGTGGATGTTCTGTAGAGGATGAGGTTATGATTATTGAAAATGAAGTGCCTTCAGTCGAATTTACACAAAATGAAACAATATGTGATGGTGAATCGGTAATGCTAGTAGGACCAAGTGGTGCCGATACATACCAATGGATTCTTGGAGGCGTCGTGATATCTGATCTACAATCAATATCAGTGACAGATGCTGGAAGTTATACATTGGCTATAACAAATGAATTTGACTGTAGTGATTCTGATATTGTAGATGTCACGGTTAGTTCAGTTCCTAGTTTAATTTTAGATCCCTCATTTGCAATATGCGAAGGAGAAGATGCAGTGATAGTTGCAGATAGTGATGCTTCATCTTTCCAGTGGTTTGTAAATGGTGAGGAATTAATGGGGGAAACAGGCAATACTATCACCTTAAACTCTGAATCTATGGTTGAGGTTATAGCTACAAATAATGATGGTTGTAATTCAATGGCGAGTACAAGTGTTACAGCTGCTGCTTCGCCAACCGTTACTCTAGGAGATGATATTTCATTGTGTCCAAATGAAAATTTTACATTCGATGCAGGTATGCAAGATGCATATATGTGGTCAAACAGTACGGATGGACCTACACTAACGGTATCTAGTAATGTCACAGAATTGACGATAGATACCTATGCTGTAACTGTTACAAATGCCGAGGGCTGTACAGCGGAAGATGAAGTACAAGTGACTCTTTTACCAATTATAAGTGGGAGCATTGATCAATCGACATCTGGAGTATGTAATGGGGCACCTGTCCAATTGACGGCTACTGGTGGTACAATGTATACATGGATTGATGGGTCGGGTACACTTACGGATATTGATGGTGCTAATGCAACGGCCTTTCCTAGTGAATCGACAACATATCAAGTAATTATTGGTGATGATTGTCCTGGAAATGAGGTGACTGAAACAGTTGTAATAGACGTGTTCGAAGCGGGAGATGATATTGATGCTGGTGAAGATGATTGTGTTGTGAATGGCAGTACAATTGATCTTAGTGCCACGGGAGGTGATTCTTACCAATGGCTAGAGGATCCGACGATAGATGTTGGAGCAAGTTCGCCAAATCCTACGGTCAGCCCAACAGAAGAAACAATCTACTTTGTAGATATAACAGATGTCAATGGTTGTGTCTTTAGAGACTCAGTGACTATATGTATATTGGATAATCCATTAGAATCCTTCGTACTGATAAGCATAATTACTCCTAATGGAGATGGAGACAATGATGAGTTAATATTCACAGGGTTAGAGGCATTTCCAGATAATACAATAACGATTTATAATAGATGGGGCTATCCAGTATTCGAACAAAGAGGATATCAATCTGGCGGAGAATTATGGACGGGCGAAAATAGTGGAGATGTCCTTCCTGCAGATACCTATTATTATGTATTAAGTTTCAACGGAGAGACGTATAAGAGTCCAATTACAATAATGAGATAAACCAATTAAGTCTGTGGTTCATATCCATATTGGCTAACAATAAAAGAAGTGAAAAATGAAAAAGATACTAATTATATTTTCGATCATCATTTTGAGTGGAGTGGCTCAATTATCGGCTCAACAGCTGGCACAAAGTACATTTGTAGAAGAAGCTAAACATTACTGGAATCCAGCGGCAACTGGTGTGGATGAAAACATGCGAACAAGTCTATTTTTTAGACAACAGTGGTTGGGATTTGGCTCATCTGCTCCGAGGACAGGATTCCTAAGTTTCCAATATCCATTTATTGATATGAATATGTCGGCTGGAGCGATCATTAATTTTGATCAGACAGGACCAGTAAGTAAGAAGGGTCTTCAATTGACCTATGCATATAAACTAAAGGAGATATTGGGTGAAGACAGTCAATTGTCTCTTGGGATTAATGCCGGTTTTCAGCAATATGGCTTCAATCCAAGCAGTCAGATCTTTAATGATGCAGGTGATCAGCTATTACAAGGAAGTAGTTCTTCGGCTTTGTATCCAGCAATAGGCGCTGGTATTTACTACTTATCAAGCACAAGAGAATACGATGGAAATGTCTTTTTTGCTGGGTTTGCTTATAGAAATGCATTTACAACGGATGTTCTTATCAACGATAGTAACCAGGTAAGAGAACGACACGTACACTTTAATATAGGAACAAGAGTATATCAACAAGACTCCTATATAGAGCCCAGTATAACGGTTAACTATAGTAAGCCAGATCTTGTAGATATAAGAGCTGGACTAAGATATGAAATGGAAGAGGCTTTCTGGGCTGGCCTTGGATATTCCACAACGAATGAAGTATCATTCCAAGGTGGTGTAATCTTGCCAGAATTCGGAAATAGATACGGCTCATTAAGAATAGGAGGCCTGGGGAACTTTGGTGTCTCAGATAACCTTAGTGCTTTCGGACCTGGCTTCGAGATATTTGTTGGCTACGGCTACGACTTAAAGTAGTTATTGATCGGCTATTGACCGGCTTTCGCAGAAAACGGTCAACCTTAGCCGAGTAGCAAAGGTCGGCTTCGTAGAAACGACCAAGCAAGCCCGATAAAGCACATAACTAAAGATAGATACACAACTAACAACTAACAACTAACAACTAACCCCTAACAACTAACCCCTAACAACTAAGCCCTAACAACTAACCCCTAACAACTAACCCCTAACCCCTAACCCCTAACCCCTAACCCCTAACAACTAACAACTCCTAACCCCTAACAACCCCTAATCAAACTAAAAAACAAAAACTGACTCTCTTGTACGAACGTAAAAAAAGAACACAACTCTCAAAAGAGGATGCACTCTATCATATGCAGAAGATCTGCTCAGTCCAGGATCGATGTAGTTCAGAAATACGGACTAGACTGATAGAGCATGGCGTATATGGAGACGAATTAGAACAAGTGTTGGCAGAATTAATTGTCGATAATTTTCTAAATGAAGAGAGATTTGCGAAGGCTTATGTAAGTGGCAAATTCAAGATTAAACGATGGGGTAAAATCAAAATTCGTCAAGGATTAAAGTTTCGAAAGATCTCAGAATATTCCATCAAAAAAGGAATGAAGGAGATTGATTATGATGACTATCTTAGCACGATCACTACTTTGCTAGAGAAAAAGAATGAACACTTGAGAGCAAAAGATAAATGGGATAGACGAAAGAAATTGACTTCATATGCTCAACAAAAAGGTTATGAATATGATATTATAAAAGAAGCAATGAGCGAGATTGAAGAGTTGAAGTAGTTCTTTTTTTAATTTGTACTTGCGTTGGATCTTATTCCAATTTGTCCATCTGGATCGTTCTTTTTTAAATTCACGTAATTACACACATATATATCTATAAGAAAATCCGATCTTTATAAAATAATAAAGATTAATACGATGAAAAATATATTTGGAACATTTCTATTCATACTGTGTGTTGGGGTAATTGGTAATTCACAAAATATTTCAGAAAGTGCATTGTCGGAATTTGACGGAAGTGATATTGTAGACTGTATTATTGTCATGCAAAATCAGTTGGATATGTATGGTAAAACAACTGGGATGAGCAAAGACCGAAAAGCAACTTTTGTATTTCAGAGTCTGAAAGATCATGCTTCGAGTTCTCAAGTTGAAATTCAATCATATTTATCATCAAACTCAATAAAGTATAAATCGTTTCATATTTTTAATGGATTGCAAGCATACTTATCCAAAAGTCAAGCGGAATATATCGTCGATAATTATGAAGTACAATCGATTGTATATAATCAGCCGTCACGAGTGGCTGACATATCTAAGCATAAAGAGGACGAGAGCAGAGCGGTTGCAGAATGGGGAATTCTCCAAATCAAAGCCGACAGTGTTTGGCAACTTGGATTTGAAGGCTCTGATGTTGTCGTAGGTGGACAAGATACTGGATATGATTTTGACAATAGCCTCATAGTAAAGAAGTATAGAGGATATGATCTGGAAAGTTTTGACCATAACTATAACTGGCATGATGCCATAGACACAGTTAATGTACTGAATGGAGATACGATTAATGATCCATCCGTAAATCCATGTGGATTCCTATCAGAAGAACCATGCGATGACCATGGGCACGGAACGCATACAATGGGGACTATGGTCGGTCAAGATAGTATTAATGATATAGGTGTAGCGCCAAAAGCATCATGGATAGGATGCAGAAGTATGGATAGAGGATGGGGGAAACCATCTACATATACAGACTGTTTTGAGTGGTTTCTAGCACCAACAGATCTTGAAGGGCTTAATCCTGATCCTACAAAAGCTCCACATGTAATTGCGAATAGTTGGGGCTGTCCTGCACAAGAAGGTTGTAATGCCAGTAACTGGATGTTTATGGAGACAGTGGTAAATAATCTATCTGCTGCTGGAACGGTAGTCGTCGTGTCAGCTGGAAATTCTGGAAATTCAGGCTGCGGTTCTGTATCTAACCCAGCCGCTATTTTTGATAATTCATTCACGATAGGAGCGTCAAATGATCAAGATAGCAAAGCGGGCTTCAGTAGTATTGGCCCAGTATCTGTGGATTCTACATTTAGGTTGAAACCTGATGTGGTTGCGCCTGGGGTAGGAGTAAGATCAATATACCTGAATGAAGGATTTCAGACATGGAGTGGCACGAGTATGGCTGGTCCTCATGTGGCAGGCGCGGTTGCTCTTGTAATAAATGCAAACCCAAGCTTAGCAGGCCAAGTAGATATAATTAAAGATATTCTTAAATCAACAGCAATCCCATTGATAGATAGCACAGAGTGTTTTATGAATGATGCACTCGAAGTGCCAAATTTCTACTATGGCCATGGACGAATAGATGTATTGGCAGCTGTAAAAATGGCTATCGATTTTACGAGTGATGTAGAATCGGTTTCTGGTGATAATGAAGTGAGAGTTTATCCAAATCCTAATGCAGGCTCATTTAATGTGGAATCTATTAAAGGTCAAAAAATAGATCAAATAATAATCACGGATATGACCGGAAGAGTGGTCGAATATTCTAAATCTCAACTTTCTAGTGGTTCTATGCAAATATCGAATATGTCGTCAGGTTTGTATGTTTATACGCTGACTATAGGTGATAGTACGGTATCTGGAAAAGTGGTAGTTACAGAATAGAAAGAAAAGGATATAAAAACAGAAAGGGCTTGATAATTATCAAGCCCTTTCTGTTTTTATATTGGTTATGCTCTATGCAATTTCTGCAGCAAGCAGGTCCAAATCTCTTACTAGTAATCTCTTTCTATTGAATGTAAGTAGATTATCCGTACGTAACTCATTAAGTACAGTCGTTACTGTTTGTCTTGATGTAGCAGTGAGGTTTGCAATCTCTTGATGTGTTATGAATTTTCTAACGACCCATTCGTATCCGACTCTCTGTCCACTCTTCTTTACAAGATCGACAAGATACTCAACGATACGGCTTCTACTGTCTTTAAATACAAGAGATTCTAACCTTGATTCCATTTCGAGAACACGGTTTCCCATTTTTTTCATAAAGAACAGACTCAACCCATTATGTTCTCTCATCATAGATTTCATCTCTTCAGTAGTTAATACACATGCTTGGCAATCCTCCATAGCATATGCGAAGTCCCTTCTTTTATCTTCACCTATCATTGATAGTTCTCCGAATACTTCACCTTTGTTGAGTATGGCTTTAGTTATTTCTTTACCATTGTCTCCGTAGCTTCCGATTTTTACTCTTCCATCATTAAGAAAATATATCTTGTCACTACTCTGTTCAGGCATGTATATATAGTCCCCTTTTTTGAAGTTCTTTTGGGTGTGCTCTGACTTATTATGAGTACCCAGTTTTTGAGGACAGAATATTCCTGTTACGTCTATGTTCTCCAGATACCAGAGTGATTGATCCTTCATATGCTTTAGTTTAAAAGAGTCGTTTTGTTTTGAACCGAAAATGTACACATTCTTCTACAGACATCAGTTAAAAATTACTAATGACTGTTCGTTAGTAACAGTTTAGATGACATTTCGAGTGTATATTCAACTCATTTATGATTTATTTAATATTCAAAGTGAAAATTAAACACATCGTCAAAAAGTAAAAAGTAGCATATAGGTTGCAGTCATAATAACTCGATTTATCGACAAATTGTTCAATAAATTTCTTTATTTGATTCCCTAAGAAATAATTACACATCATATTGTTAGCTTTGTATCATGTTAAACAAGATTCTGAATTTCGAATTATATTCTATTGGCAAAATGCAATTTGACGTTGGTCAATTGCTGTTACTTCTGTTCATATTTTTTGTGGCAAGTCTTCTTTGGAGGTTAACAAAGTCGAAATGGAGAATAGCATTCTTTGAGAAAAATGAAGTAGATACAACCAATAGGAGAAGGTTTGGAAGATTGTTGCGCCAGCTGATTATTCTATGCACGACCTTTTTGATTATCAGAACGTTGGGTTTAGATTTTGAGCTTTATAATTCCGGAGGGGATGAAGGTCCAGGATCTATTGTCTTAAGGTATAGTATTGTTATAGTAGCATTGATTGTATTGGTATTAGCTTGGTTGACAGAGTGGATATTCTCTAATATATTTATCAATAAATATGAAAAGGATAGAAGAGAGGAAACAACGAATAATTATACAGATGCATCTGGGGATGTAAGATCTAAAATTACTCGTTTGGTACAGTACATTGTCATTATACTCGCAGCTATGGCTGTAATCAATAATTTTGGAATTAACTATGAATTCTTTGGTTATAAAGGAAGTGGTAAAGAACTGTTTTTTACTCCGAATAAGATATTAATTATTGTTCTGATATTTTTATTGGCTCAAATCCTAAGCTGGATTTTGACACAAGTAGCTCTGTACAGTATATTTAAAAACAATGAGATTGATCAAGGTACCCGTTTTGCAATTAACCAATTGCTTAAATATGTAATATATGTTATTGCTGTTTACATAGGATTGAAGAGTTTGGACTTTGATATGACTATTATTCTTGGTGGTGCAGCTGCTTTATTAGTGGGTATTGGTCTTGGATTACAGCAAACATTCAATGATTTTTTTTCAGGGCTAGTTCTTCTATTTGAGCGATCAGTTTCAGTAGGAGATATATTAGAAGTGGATGGACAGGTTGGAGCTGTCAAGAAGATCGGATTGAGGTCATCTATCATAGAAACTAGAGGTAATATTTCATTCATAGTGCCCAACTCAAAACTTGTAAATGAGAATGTGGAGAATTGGTCTCATTTTGTAGATCATGGAAGATTCAATGTGGATGTGGGTGTTGCTTATGGCAGCGATACCGCACTTGTCAAGAAATTGCTTCTCGAAGCACTCAATGATCATCATTTGGTACTAGATTATCCAGTGCCATTCGTTAGATTCGGAGACTTCGCTGATAGTTCTCTCAATTTCTCAGCTATTTTTTTTACCAATCGTTTTTTGATTGTAGAAGACATAAAGAGTGATCTGAGATTTAAGATAGATAAGGCATTCAGGGATAATAATATAAGTATCCCATTTCCTCAAAGGGATGTATGGATGCGTAAGGAAGAATAAAATTTAGTCTTTAATTTTATTCTTTCTTATGCTAATTAGGGATACCCTCTTTATTGCTTCACTATTTTCTGAATTTCGACAAGGTTATTAGACTTGTTTACCACTCTCATTATATATACTCCTTTTGGCAATGAAGTAATATTAATTGTTTGAGTTTTTCCTAAAGGGTTAATTTTTCGAAGACTTCTGCCTCCTGTATCAAATAACTCTATCTGGTAGAGACTTAGATTTCCTTTAACCGTGAATTCATTTCGAGCTGGATTTGGAGAAATTTGAACCCAATTGTCATTTCCAAGAACGGTTTCATTTACAGAATTTACCTCAGGGTCGAAGAACCCAAAATCAATCGTATTGTTTCCACCAGAATCGTAATCAAATATACAATCTTCTGGGTCGCCATCGTTAAGTGGTTCTCCGTCTAATGTAAGCGTCACAGTCCCAGAAAAAATATCTGTAAATGCATTTCCCGAACCATTATTATCTAAATCTACATCGTTATCTGCATTCGCTTCATATCCATTTGAAGAAACAAACCCTTCTAGTGGTTCACCAGGTCCCCAATTGTTTACCTGCCAAACAAATGTTACATAATTACCAGGTTGCAGGCCATTAAAACTATAATATCCCTCCTCATCGGTAATACGGACACCACCAAATCCTTGCGAATCGGGTATTTCATCACCATCAGAATCGCTCCATAATAAAACGGATACGCCTGGAATTCCTGGTTCGTTTTCATCATTGATTCCATCTCTATTATAATCATTCCACACTCTATTTCCTATTGAAACTATACCAGGAGAAATCAGTTCCTCCTCTTCACAGTCGTTATTACAATATGCCATGTCATTAATTGATAAGATCATTTCATTTCCCATAGCTTTTCCAATATTTAAAAAAGTAAGTGCATTATTATTGAAATGATAAATAGCATCAAGTGGTGATTCTGGAAGATCTATGTAGTATTGTTTTGTTTCTACGAAACCTACTCTTCCTCCATAGATTGAATCATTACAGCCTACATTTTCTTGAGCAACAGAAATTATATTTTGTAATCCCTGAACCCAAGTGTCACTCGTAGGTATAAAACCACCTTGACCAGAGTTTGCGATGACAATTGGAAGATCTGGATTTCCTAAGTTATTTCTTACATCATTTACTAAATGGGTAAGATTGCTTTCATATTCATTCAGAAAACTGTCAGACTCGCCGTCATTCCATCCTTGAAACCAGGCAAACCCAGAAATTTCGAAATCCTCAACATCAATGTTGGGAAATTCACTTCCTAGATTTTGTGTAACATTCTGTACTGTTTGAATCATTGAGTTATAGAATTCTCCTGTTGTTCCTCCCGCAGAAGGCGGACGAAAATCAACAGCAAGGTTCTTTCCTCCCCAAGCGGTTTTGATGATTAATACCGGATCTTCGTAATACGCATCAAGCTGGTGAGCAAACATTAATTCTGCACCTATTAAGTTTGGATTGTTTCCTTGACCAACTGTTACATTGGTTCTTATTGTATCTCCATTATTGGCAAAGTACAATGAGGCTCCTTCTAATGAATTCCAATTGCCTACTTCTCCAATTTCTGACCAATTACCATCCACATCATTCTGGATGACATCCACTAAACTTCCTGGATCATTTTCTGGATCATTGATTGTGCCAAATCCTTCCATATTTGACTGGCCAGCTAGCACGAAAACCCTTAGTTTACTTTGGGATTTTTCTTGTCTAGTGACGATTGGGACATAGCCGACTTCTAATCCAGCCGGTGGATGAACAATTGCTTCTGGATCAACTGTAGCTAGATTTCCAACAGCTGGCGGTGCCAAGTATTGGTCCGTATGTTTCCAGTTAGTATGGATTAGTTCGACTCTGTTTTGTAGTGTTGTACGAATGTCAGCTGGAAGATTAGCGTGTATAATTGAAGGTTGATCTACAAAACGATACCAGTAATAAGTAACAGTGCTACCATCTCCTAATTCGGCTGTGAATGGGCCCGCTGAAGGTCCTGGATTATTCCAAGGTCCATTTGGATCTTGCCACTGACAATCCGGATCAAGAGGTGTTAAGTATGTAAGCTCAGGTCTTGGATTAGTTGGAACTAGAGTATTTAATAAATCAGTAGACTGAGGAACATTATCTTCATCTACAAAACGCCATTTATCACCTTCTTCAAGTTTGAAATACTCTGGTAAAATAAAATTACCGTCTTTTTCAAATACAGTATTTAGGTCAAATTCATAACCCATTATGCGATCATTTAACTGAATGTTATCTACATAATTCAAATCAATTTCCCACTCTAAACCAATTCCTGAAATTTCACCAGCCATGAAACCACCATTATTAGTGAACTTAACATCATAAGTGCTAGACTGTATATTTGAAGATGGGACTATTGCACCACCATTAAACCAAGACTCCATATCATTCCATAGTGCATTTTGAGAATAGACCGAAACCTGATTCAAAAGCATGGAGTTATCGTCATTACTAACAGGGAATTGTAATCTCTCAATTTTTGCATATAGATTTCCATCATCATCTTCAGACATTATTGCGGGCGAGACTGCATGTTCTATTCCAAATCCAATATTTGGATCGGAAGGTCTAGAATCTAAAAACAAACCTTCTAGAGAAGGATCAGTCAAAACAGGTTCGGTCCAGAAAGTTGGTAAAAAGAATGTTGTAGGGCCTTTGAAATTCGTAGAGTTCAGGAATAATGTCCAGCATTGATTTCCAGTTTCTATATCTACACCATTTGTTTGTAGCATTGGTTCAGTCAGAGGTAGAGGAGTGTAGCCATATCCAAGCATTTCCCCATTTAGAGCTTGTGCCATGTTTAATCCATCAGGTGCCCACAATAATTTATTTGATAATTGAGCAACGCCATATTTCCCTCCGGGCGTACTCCAATCTCTTTGACCATTTGATAATGTTGCACTTCTTCCAGCGCCAGGACCATTTGCCCAAGAATAAAAATTGAATGAAACACCGCCCATGATAAATTTTGGTATTTTAGTACCAAATCGAGTATCTCCCCACCAGCCTAATCCGCCTTCAATAGTAGTGTAGAAATCATCGGGTTCAGCACCTGTTCGCTGAGTAGTCAACCAACAACCCGCTAGTCCCATTTGGAAATCAATTGCTCCAGGGTACTTGTTGAATATTGGCCATGCTGCACTGTAGATTGTATATCCTGAACCATAAATAGGATCAGGTACATTTTCAGTTGATATCCAAGTAAAACCACTTCTTTGTGCATCGACTACTTGAGCATTGGTTTCAGAAGAAGAAAGCGAAAAGATTATAACTAACGGAATTGTGAATAAGTAAAATTTCATGTTTTGACATTTTTTAGAGGGACTAGGTGTCTTCATTTCATTGCAAAAGATGAAGACTGATTTAACAT
>CALKXE010000298.1 GCA_938003955.1 uncultured Saprospiraceae bacterium
AATTGTAGGATAGATTTAGATTTGGCGATTCGTTTTATCTTTTCATATTCGGATGATCTATATCTGGTGAGTTCTAGGAGTTCGTCGTGAAGTTCTTTTCTCTCTGTTTTACTTTTATTACTTGAGATTTCTGCTCTTTTATTAGCCAATTCTTCCAAGTATTTTTCTTCTTGCATATCATAGATCATACGATCGTCCATTATAGAGATGGGAGCTATATATAGTCCATTTTTGATTGCTAGCCTACTCAGCGCATTCAACTCGTCTAATGATATATTTTCTTTATCTCCGTGATTCTTAATTTCGATATATCTATTTGTCCACTTGGTGTAATCATTGTTGGATAATATATCTGCAAGAAGGTCCTTATAACTTACTTTAGAAAAAAGCCCCGGATCTTGATTTACATTAAATAAAGCAAAAATAGCATTACTTCTATTCCACCATTCCTTTGAATTTGTTTCTATTACAACTTCTATTATTTGTTCGTTGAGACGCTTCGATAATTCTGAAGTAGGATCATAAATTCTGATATTATCGATCATTCCAGTAAACCCAAAAAAACGTTCAGGTTCTTCAATCATCTGAGCAGCGGATAATTTCCATTCATCATACAATGACTTTGTATCTTTGGTCGATAGGCTCTCTACTTCTAATTTCTTTTTAAATTCTGGTAGTATTATTTCAAGATATTCGGCCTTATCACCATATGTGCTAAATGATTCTAATTGGGCACGTATTTCTTCACCATAGACCTTAACGAGATCACTTTTGGAGCGAGATCTTTTCCCATAGAAAATCCAATCTCTTAACACTGAACTGTTAACACGAGATTGAGTAGGTCGAGGACCAATTTCATTCATAGACTCCGTAAAGGTTATCATAGCTATGTTCGTGTCTACTCCCGTTTCAAGCATCTTTTGGTATTCTCTAAAAAAACTATTTTGCATTTCCTGATACGTAGGTTCTTCTTCAACCTCGCCTTCTTTTCCAAATACATCGTTTAGAAATTTTTCTTCCTCATCAAAATACAACTCTACTCCATGGTCGATCAATTTCAGAAAATCAATTTCACATTGCTTCAATGTTTTCGCCTTACCCAATTTCACATCAGACAAACCCTCTCCTAGTCTATCAAAATCTATTAATAAATATCCAATATTCGTCTCAGGATCAAATGCGGACACTGGAATATTTACACCTGCGTGATTGATAGCCATATCCCCTTCTATCGCAAAGCCTTCTCTTAAGAACACTTCATTAAGGGCATACGCAATATCATATTTATTTAAGCGGGTTTCTAGTTTATCTGTTGTTGAAGTTTCTTTTAATAGGTTTGTAGCTTCGGTTGTAAACGGATGATCGACTTCATATATGGTCGTATCATAATCTGCAGAAGTCACGATTTCTGAACGATCAATTCCAAACCAGAGCATGGCTGCACACAGTATTAATACAGATATAAGTATTGTCTTCTTATTTAATAGTTGGGATACATTCATGTAATTGATTTAATATTTAACTACTAAACAGTAGATGATATTATACGCAAAATAGATGTACGTAAATTAAATAAAACCAATTAAACCCGAGCAATTAGCAATGCTATTAACTCATTATTAGCAAATTATGAAATACTATTCCTGTCTGAATATGCAGTTAAACATATAAATACCCACCTTCTACCAAAGCCATATCAGTATCCCAAGAATCAAGAATGAGAGCACGATTAGATGCGTTACATAATGCTTGTACCACACTACATCTTCAAAGCCTTCATTGATCATTCCAGGCTGATACATTAATCCTTCTATCGATTTAGTTTCATCTTGTTTTGTACTGAGACTTATTGTCACAAAAATGATAAGAGATAAGATGACCATCAAGCCGACATTCATCGTGTAGTGTACATCATACATACCCATTTGCTTCAATGCGAATGTCAAGACGCCAGCTCCCGTTCCTATGACAAGTGTCCAGAAAGCACCATGCCCGTTCCCTCTTTTGAAGAATACTCCAACTAAGAAAATAACAACAATCGGCGGTACGAGAATACCAAACATCTGTTGTAAATATCCCCATAATCCTTGGAAGTTAGCAATCTGAGGCGCCCAAGCTGCCGCTACTAACATTAAAACTACAGTCGTAATTCTACCATATTTGGCAATGTCTCTTTCTGTCAGTTCTGGCTTATTGGGCTTAATGAAATCTATCACGATCAACGTCGAACTAGAATTCAAAGCACTATCAACGCTCGATAAAATAGCGGATATCAATCCTGCCAATACAAGTCCAATCAATCCAACTGGCAAAGCTTCTGTAACCAATGTTGGGAATACCATATCTTGGTTCTCAATACCAGGGTACAGACTGATCGCCATTGCACCGGGTATAACCATGATGAATAGCGGTATCACTTTCAAGAACCCTGCGAAAATCACTCCCCATCTTGCATGTTTGATGTCTTTTCCTCCTAATACCCTCTGCACGATATACTGATTAGTAGACCAATACCAGAACCCTAAAAACGGCACACCCATCAGTAAGCCTGGCCATGGAATAGCCTTATCATCCATTGGCCTTACTACAGAAAAATGTCCTTCCGGTGCAGAAGCCAATACCTTGGACCAATCATAATCCAGCTTACCAAAAAGTACCCATGTCAATATCGAACATCCTACAATCAAGATTATAGCTTGCAAAGCATCGGTAATCACCACGGCTTTCAATCCACCACTCGCTGTATATACGGCCGCTATCACCGCTAAAAACAATGCCGTAGGATCCAAAATAAATCCGCCTAATGAAACTGTATAATCTGCCAACGAGGGAAAGAATGTCCTGAGTACCAAAGTACCTGCGTATAACGCTCCAGCTGTCTCAATCAATATTGTACTAAAAATAGTAACAGAACTAAAAAACAACTGTGACCGCCTATCAAATCTCAACTCCAAAAACTCTGGAATAGTCGTAATCTTATTCCTCAGATACAAGGGCACAAATATCAATGCTGCAATAATAAGTGGTATTCCACTCATCCATTCATACACAGAATCTACTATACCTGTCGAGTACGCCGCACCTGATAATCCTATCAAGGTCGAACTTGATATATTAGATGCAAAAAGTGATAATCCAATCAATCCCCAACCAAATGACCGTCCGCCAAGAAAGAGATCTTCTCCTGTTTCTGTCTTGCGTGACACCCAAAACCCGATACCCAAAACAATAATAAAATAAGAACAAATAATCAGAATATCAAT
>CALKXE010000299.1 GCA_938003955.1 uncultured Saprospiraceae bacterium
TATGCCTCATTTAAAGCCTTTAATCGACTCTGTCCATAATAAGGTGCGTAGGTGGCAAAAAACACTATTGCATGATTACTGGAGACTCTCAGTTAGTCACTCCAAATTATTTCTGGTATCTTGACTTTAGAAACAGGCTCATGTGACATGACGATCATGCTTCCTTCGTCAGCACGCCGCATGTCACTGGGACGTTGTAGTGCATTAGGAAAAAATGAAACATAAAAATAAAAGCCTATATTTGTATCCAAGTAGATACACTTAACTATGTATTGGATAGAAAAAACAGTTGAATTCGACAAGTGGCTTAGAAAGTTAAAAGACTTAAGGGCTAAGGCGAAGATATTGTATCGGATCCAAAAGCTAGAAAGTGAAGAATATTTTGGAGATTGTAAACCAGTTGGAGGGGGAATAAAGGAGCTTAAGATTAATTATGCTAAAGGCTATAGGATATATTTTAAGGAAGAGAACGGTCAAATAATTATTCTCCTAATAGGCGGAACCAAATCAACTCAACAAAGAGACACCGACAAAGCAAAAGAAATTTGGAAACAATTAAATCAAAAGTAATTATGGGAACTTCAAAGTTTGATATAGCTGATTATTTAGATAGCGAAGAAATGATTGCTGAATATCTAAATGCTGCACTGGAAGAAGGAGATAATGCTGGAATAATTAATGCGATTGGTCACGTAGCGAAGGCAATTGGAATGACGAAAATTGCAGAAGAAACTGGGTTAAGTAGACCAAGTTTGTATAAAGCACTATCTGATGGGGCCAAGCCACAATTTGCAACGATACTTAAAGTTTTGAAAGCAATAGGAGGTCAATTACAAGTAAATCCAATTACGACTTAAAAATAACGCACTACAACAAGTGACATGACGATCATGCTTCCTTCGTCAGCACGCCGCATGTCACTTGGACGTTAAGAAGCAAATGAGTATTCCTAAATTTAGAACTCATTCGGAGTATGACTTAATTAACGCTAAAGAGATTTAACATGAACGTCAAATAAGGAAATTAAGTAAAGCTCTATTATTTCCAGCTGACATATTAATTCGGCATTATGAGACTGTTTAAGAAAGTTACGTACTATAAAAGATGGGGTATCTACGGTTGTGATAATCATAGGCTACGCCAGTATTTTACCTCTTGCCCTTGAATCTTAACCCATTAACTGTTTACTTTTTCTTCATTATATTTTATAATAATCCCGATTGGGTATAATTCATGTTTGTTAGTCCGTATTTGTACCCAAAGAGGTACATTTTGGATGGATTTGGAATTATTTGTACCCGAACGGGTTTATATCATTGTAAATGCATGTATTTATACCCGAAAAGGTACATTATGAAAGAGGAAAAGCAGACGTTAGAGGAATTTGTAAAAAGAAAAAGGAAATCCGTGAAAATGACTCAGAAGGAAATGGCTGAAAAAGCTGGCGTTGGGTTAAGATTTGTAAGAGAATTGGAAAGAGGAAAGGAAACATTGAAAATGGACAAAATAAACCAAGTATTAGAACTCTTTGGATACAATCTTGGACCTCAAAAAATGTATAGGGAATGAGAAGAGCACAAGTATATATGTATGAGGAAATTGCGGGTATATTAACGGAAGATGATGAAGGGTTTCACTTTAAGTATAACAGTCAATATTTGGAATCAGAAATCGCGGAACCAATAAGTTTAACAATGTCACTGCAAGCTGAAGCATTCACAAGTAAGATTCTTTTTCCATTTTTTGATGGTTTAATTCCAGAAGGATGGCTACTCGATATAGCCGAAAAAAACTGGAAACTGGATATAAGAGACAGGATGAGTATTCTCTTGATAACCTGTGTAGATTGTATCGGAGCAGTCTCGATTGTGGAACTAAAAGAAGATGAAAATGACTAAATGCTTATACTGTTACAGTGAGATAGCAGATGTGAAACATATCGAACAGGAATTTCATCAGAGATGTAGTATGAAATTATTTGGAACGAAAACCCCACCAAGGATTGAATACTCGCAAAGTGATATGATGGAATTAGCCGAGAAAGTGGTCAAAAGTCACAAAACAGTAACTGGTGTGCAGCCAAAACTTTCACTGGGAAGAAAGAAAATGTCTAATGATTCAAGCATAGAGAGGTTTACGATCTTAGGTTTATGGGGACAATACATTCTTAAACCTCAAACTGAGATATACAGGGAAATGCCTGAAATAGAAGATCTCACAATGCATTTAGCGGAAAGTGTGAAGATTAAAACTGTTCCACATACATTGATTAGATTAAAATCTGGTGAGTTTGCATATATAACTAAAAGAGTGGATCGAACAAAAAAGAGAAAGTTTCATATGGAGGACATGTGCCAATTGACAGAAAGGCAAACAGAGCATAAGTATAAGGGCTCATATGAACAGATCGCTAAGGCAATTAATGCGTACTCAGCAAATCCTGGATTGGATAGAGTGAATTTCTACGAGCTTGTTTTGTTCTCTTATCTTACAGGAAACAACGATATGCACTTGAAAAATTTCTCCTTGTTGAAGGACGAAAACAAAGAATACAATTTATGTCCAGCGTATGATTTAATTGCATCTGAATTAGTGGTTGAAGGAGATGATGAAGAGTTAGCCTTAAACCTCAATGGGAAGAAGAAAAAACTAAAAAAGAGAGATTTTGAAATGGCGATGGATGCAAGCGGTATTAATGAAAAAGCGGTACAAAACGTATTTGGTAAATTTGAAACAATTAGTAAAAATTGGTTCGAAATAATAGATAGAAGTTTCATGTCAGAAAAAATGAAGAAGAATTATAAAGTAATGGTAGAATCTAAACTTCAAATACTTAATTAACAAAACGGGCTATGGCATACATGTATCAATCACGGATCAATAGACACGTTTCAGAAAGATGCCAGTTATTACGAAGCTACATTTCCCTACCTTCACTTCCAATATGAACAATCACTTCAAATCTATCATCCTACAGAAAACAGGAGCATCTTCTTTATATGAAAAAGAGATGATCCAGGAATTGTGGAGTGGATACGGTAAAATCTTACGAATCGGATTAGAGAATGCCTCTGTCGAAAGTGTTGTTGTAAAGCATGTCCAATTGCCAACGCATAGTAATCATCCTAGAGGATGGAACACTGATGTCGGGCACCAACGAAAGATTAAGTCATACAAAGTAGAAACTAAATGGTATGATCGTTACAGTGAAAAGAGCGCTGCTCGTCTCCCGAAATGTCTAGCAATAGAAACCCAAAATGATGAAGTACTGATCGTACTTGAAGATCTGGATCAAGCTGGCTATCCAGTGCGTAAGACCTCTGTTACATGGGAAGAAATCGATTCTTGTTTAGGATGGTTGGCACAATTTCATGCAAGTTATCTAGGGGAGGATACAGATGGACTTTGGGCAGTAGGTACCTATTGGCACTTGGAGACCAGACCTCAAGAATTAGCGGTATTAGATGATCAAAGATTGAAGGATGCCGCTCCGATCATTGATGCAAAACTCAATGCTTGCAAATACAAAACACTTGTTCATGGCGATGCGAAACTGGCAAACTTCTGCTTCTCCGAAGATGGACAAGTCGCTGGAGTAGATTTTCAATATGTTGGTGGCGGCTGCGGGATGAAAGACATAGCCTATTTTATTGGAAGCTGCCTTAATGAAAGCGATTGCGAACGATTAGAAGCGGAAATTCTTGATACATATTTTGCGCATTTGCAAAGTGCACTGGGAGAACGTAATGAAGCGCTAGAAAAGGAATGGCGGTCTCTGTATCGAGTAGCATGGGCAGATTTTCATCGTTTTCTAAAAGGATGGAGCCCGGGACACTGGAAGATCAACAGCTATAGTGAACGTATAACCGCAGAAGTAATCAACGGGCTATGAATCTAATACATCTTACTAATATAGCGATCAATGCAGCACTCTCTGCTGGAGAAGTCATTCAGAAACATATGAATGAAACCGTGGCCGTTGAGAAAAAAGAAGGAGGAAGCAGCTATGCATCACAAGTCGTAACGGCTGTGGATTTAGCTTGCGAAACAGCGATTCTATCACATCTACTTCCTACGTGCGAGGAATTTGATCTAGCACTCCTGTCAGAAGAAACCGAAGATGACGGCGGCCGATTCGATAAAGATTTCTTCTGGTGTATCGACCCGATGGACGGAACGCTCGCATTTATTGAAAAACGACCTGGCTTCTCTGTCTCGATTGCTTTAGTTGCAAAAGATGGGACACCATACATTGGAGTAGTATTCGATCCTAGTACTGATTCATTGTACTATGCAAGTAGAGGAAATGGAGCTTACAAGAATGGTCATCCTTGGAAAATTAAAAATACAAATGACCATCTTACCTATGTGACCGATCATAAGCTAAATGATACTCCTCATAAAATCCAGATAGAAGAAATACTTAATAAAAATGCGAAGAGGTTAGATCTGAATGGAATCAAAGAAGTTGATGGAGCCGGTGCCGTATTGAATGCGATCCTTGTACTAGAAAATGGTCCTGCATGTATGATGAAGCTTCCCAAAAAAGAAAATGGAGGTGGGAGTATTTGGGACTTCGTGGCCACTGCATGTATTTATCAAGAGTTAGGGCTACACCCAACAGACTTTGAAGGCGGGCGCCTTAAACTAAACAGAAAGACGAACACTTTCATGAATCAAGAAGGGATTCTCTACACCAATTATTAATCAGTAAGTGATAATTAGTAATTATCTAAATTGTATTTATCTATATATTTTAACAACATAAGTACAAATAAAAAATTACCAACTTGTATTTATCTTGCTTTTTTGCGAGCGTAAATACAAGTAGCTCATTTTATAAATTACACTTTACTAGAAAGTTTCGCCACTAACTTACTAAGCATCCCAACACCCATATCTAACTGCTCCTTATCTATAAACTCATTTGCTCGGTGTGCCTGAGCGATCGATCCTGGTCCGCATATTACTGATTGGAAACCTCCATTCGAGAATTGTCCAGCTTCTGCGGCATATGCTACCGTTCCCGTTTCTTGTATAGGAGTGATAGATTTTATAAATGAAACTACATCGTCAGTTTCTGCCGTGTCAAGTGGTGGTACTGGCGGATGATGTTGTGAGTTCTTTATTTCGAATCCGGGGAATGTCTCTCTGAGGATAGCTTCTCTTTCTCGACAATAATTTTCGAATTCTTCAATGATGTCTTCTGTTACATCTTGGGGAATTACCCGAACATCCCATTTGAAAAGTGATTTGTCTGCAATCACATTTGGAGCAATACCCGCATTGATCTGTCCTATGTGAAGGGAAGAGTGGGGAGGTGTGAATCGATTGTCAATCCTACCTGCATCTACCAGTGCATTCATTTTATCCTCTAACCAGATGATGAGTCTTGCGGATTCATGTATTGCACTTACTTCTTGTCGGATACGACTACTGTGTCCTGCTGATCCGTTTACGATAGTTTCTATTACGCAGATGCCTTTTTGACCGACGATAGGTTGCATCATAGACGGTTCTCCGATGATGGCGTATTTTGGCTTTTCGGTATAGGTTGATTTTATATGTTCTACTAACTCTGGTGCGGATAGGCAACCAATCTCCTCATCATATGAAAATGCAAAATATATCGGAGTAGCGAGTTCAGATTTGACCATTTCTGGAAGTACTGCCAAACAACAAGCCAAGAAACCTTTCATATCACATGATCCACGTGCATAGAGTCTCCCATCTCCTCCATCTGTAAGCACGAACGGGTCTGTATCCCAGTCCTGACCTTCCACGGGCACAACATCCATATGGCCAGATAGTATTACACCACCATCAATAGCCGGACCGATTCTGCAATGCAATGATGCCTTTGTCCCCTCATCATTAGGTACGAGGTGCGTTTTTATTCCATAACCTTCAATGTAATCTTTAATCCAATTCATAATCGAAAGATTGGACTCTCCTCCAAGTACTGGAAACGAAACAAGTTTGGTAAGGATTTCAGTAGCGGTCATATTTTAATGTCTTTTTACTAGTTGTTAGAAACAAGGGTGTTAATCTATGCAGTAAATATAAAAAGGAAATTCTCTAAAGTGGGATATAATAATTTCTTAGTTGGTTATAAGTTTTTCATTCTGTCATTCTGAGTCTAAATCACACTGCAGTAGAGATAATTATATCATGTTTTGGTGTGGTTGTTTATTAAGGATTAAGATGTTTTATTTATTTTGTTTAATTATTTACAGAAAATATTAAACAGAACAAGTGTAAGAGAATCAGTTGTTTAAGTCTTAATTTGATGTATTTTTTTGTAAAATGAGAATATTTGTTGACGTTTTGATACAACCTTTTTATGCCCAAGCGCGTATCTATAGATAGAAATTTTAAATCAAAAAATATTTATATGAAAACATTAAGATTATTTGGATTTGCTTTATTGATGATATCACTTGGCTTTGTTTCTTGCGGAGATGATGAAGAAGAAAATGATACCCAAAACATTGCAGAAATTGCAACTGCAACTGACAATTTAAGTTCACTGGTTGCGGCATTGGATGCAGCTGATTTAGTAAGTACACTCGAAGGTACTGGTCCATTTACGGTTTTTGCACCGACCAATGAAGCATTTGATAAGTTCTTATCAGATAATGGCTTTGCAGGAGTAGCGGATGTTCCAGTTGACGTCTTGAAGAACATATTATTGAATCATGTAGTGAGTGGTAAGAATATATCTACTGGATTGACTACAGGTTATGTGGAGTCATCAGCAACAGGTGCTGGAGACAATCCTATGAATATGTACATATCTACGGACGGAGGAGTAACAATCAATGGTGGTAGCTCGGTATCTACGGCTGATATAGATGCATCAAATGGTGTCATACACATCGTAGACGCAGTGATTGGTCTTCCTTCTGTAGTGACATTTGCTACAGCAGATCCTACATTTGGTACATTAGTGACTGCACTAACAAGAGAGTCATTAGGTGTTGATTATGTAGGAACATTATCTGGAGACGGACCGTTTACAGTTTTTGCACCAACTAATGATGCATTTGGAGCATTGCTCACAGAATTAGGTGTAGGAGGATTAGGCGAAATTGATGATGCTACATTAAATGCAGTGCTTCAATATCATGTAGTAAATGGTGCTAATGTAAGATCTACAGACTTAACAGACGGACAGGTTGTAAGTACTTTTGGAGGAGCTGAGTTTACAATTGATCTTTCAGATGGTGCAAGTATCACTGATGGTAAAGGTAGAAACAATAAAATAGTAGTAACGGATGTACAAGCGAACAATGGAGTGATCCATGTAGTGAGTACAGTATTGTTACCATAATATTAGTTAGATAGTTGATTTGGGGGTGATGTTTCTTAATTGAGATGTCACCTCTTTTTATGCTAGGTATCCAAATTCTCTTTTGGAATATATTAGACGTTTATTAAGTCAAGTTCAAGGCAAAAAACGCAGTTGTAACATTGGCTACAACGAGTGTTTTTAACGCAGAAATTGATTGAATAAACAATAAGATAATTGATAGTTTTAAATAGTAATGGTATTATTTATCTAATCAATATCCAATAGCTACAGCTATCAATAAGAATATCCAAGATATGACCACAATTATGCCCATCATAGGAATAATAAACCGAAACCAGCGGTCGAGCGGTACTCTACACATCGCCAGCATAGCAACCAATCCACCGAGCGTAGGGTTAATCAGATTCGTCACCCCATCACCGATTTGAAAAGCAAGAATAGTTGTTTGCCTCGTTAGCCCCAAGACTTCACCTAAAGGCAACATAATAGGCAGCGTAGCTAATGCTTGTCCACTACCTGAAGGAATAAATAAGTTGATTACACATTGAGAAACAGACATTGAAATAGCAGCCAAATAAAGGGGTAAACCTTGTAATAATTCTGCAAGGTTATTAGAAATCGAATCACCGATATTTCCCATTTCCATAAGTACTTTGATCGTCGCCGCGAAGCCAACCATGAAGGCTCCGGGAGCGGCTTGCGCTACTGACTTTAGGACCGTTTCGCTTATAGTGTTACCATCCATTCTTGAAATAATAGCACTGACTAGAGCTACTATAAGAAAGATAGCTGATAATTCATTAAGGTACCAATGATACGTAAATACACCATAAAGAATAGCTCCAATTCCTGCCAAGAATGTGATGATAACCATCCAATTTTGAGAATTCATGGAATAATCTGTGATCGGTTTTGATAAGTTGATTCCTTCTTCATTCAATCCGATTCCTAGACTCTTAGATCTATCTTTAGTAATTTTCTTGAAGTATCGCACATTATAAAATGCCATCAAGCTTAATGCCGTAAAGCAAAGAACACTTCTCAATAAATAGCCTGAAAAAAGAGGAAGCTCGGCTATCTTATGTCCTGTACCTACGGTATATGGATTAATAGGGGAGAGACCAAAACCGATCGTCATAGCACCTACCGATATGCCTGCAGCAAGAACCAAGTCTCCGCCCAATGCCAAACTGAGAACTGCCGCTATTGGAACCATGGCAATATTGTTTTCGTATCCTACAGCTACACCAAGAAATCCAAAAAGAAAAGTCATAATCACCACTATCAAATACTTGTTTTTTAGACCTAGTCTTTTCACAAGAGTACCAACCGCATTTTCAACAGTCGTAGACTTTTCCATAATACCGAACATGATACCACCTGCAAGGACGATAAATATAACCTCTACTGCAGCCTTGAACCCTAATGGTATTGCAGTGAACATCTCCAAGATACTGATAGGAGTGTTTTTGTCAAATGCCTTAAATGATCCAGGGATTACACGATTTCTACCATCGACGAGTTCTCTTTCAAATGCTCCAGCCGGAATCAAATATGTGAGTATCGTCACAAATATGATGATACCAAAGAGCATTGTCAAAGCATGAGGAATGCGTTCATACCATTTACGGTTATCAGAAGTCTTTTGCATCCGATAAATATAAGAAAGATGATTAGATCAATCGAAGAAATATGAAAAAGGAATATTGATAGGGATCATTTTCTATTGGAGTCAATCTACATTACCAATCTTAATCAGTTGAAAATCCAAATTGATTGTATTCCCTAAGCTTTCAGTAAGTGACAGTTGAGCGGGGATAGAAATCCATGAAGGAGTTCCATTTGGAAATTCTGTAATCAATCCAAGTAACGCTTTTTGGAGTGTAAGTAAATCATGTGGTTTAATCTGTCCGTCTGAATTAAGGTCTGCCGCTAATAATTGATATTCCTCTGTTAACGGTTCCAGTTCTAGAATGTGCTTTCGGATTTGGACGAGATCGTGTGGCTTTACTGTATTATCAACAATATCTCCTTCAGCTTGGAGTACTATAACTGGATCTACTAATTCTGGAAAATCGACAGATGGATATTCAAAATTTAATGTCCCTCCAGTAATTGCTAATATATCATAAGCAGGACTGTCTGCATTTGCGGGCTTAAGTATGTAAGTCAGATTCTCAGGAACTGAAGTTGTAGTTATTGTAGAGTTGACGTTATAAGTCGTTACTTCATCAGTCATGCCACCACCACCTCCTCCTCCATTTCCTCCTGAATTTCCTGTCGCTCCAGTAGCTTCAATTAGGCTATCAAAATCATCATAGCTAAATCCTTGCATAACTGAACCATTAGGTGCAATTATTGCTAAACTTGGAGTGCCAAAATATGAGCCAAACATACCAGATTTGTATACTTCCGCTGCATCTTTTCCGCCACCATCGAATCCCGCTCCTGGGAAAGTGACTCCATAATTTAATTTGAATTGTGCTACATCCGCATTCGTGTCACCAGTCAATATACTTAACTCAATAAATTCTACATCATACTGTCCGGCTCCCCAATTTTGATACTTTTCTTCCATCCATGGAGCCAACTGAATACAAGGGGGACATGAAGTGAAAAATAACTTTATCACAACAGTCTGTCCCTGATCCAAATGATCCGCATATAAATTGTGGACGACACCGTCAGAATCAGTAATTTGAAAATCTGGCGCTTTCTGAGCAAATGCAACAAAAGAGAATGAAAGAAAGAATAAAGAGATTATAAGTTTCATCTTATGATATTTGACTGATAATCAAAGATATGGAGAGTAGGGGAGAAAGTCAAGTAATAGATGACTTTATCGGTGGATCAAATTAGTTGGTAAATTACGCAGGGGATTTGAGGGGGAATGGAATTTATTGAGAAGGGTAGTGCAAGTCAAATATAATGTCCCGCATGTTTGGTCTGATGAGTAAGTTATAATATATAGGGGTAAGGCGTTTGTTAACCCATGGTACAGCGTAAGTCAAATATAATGTCCCGCGTGTTTGGTCTGATGAGTAAGTTATAATATATAGGGATAAGGCTTTTGTTAACCCATGGTACAGCGTAAGTCGAATATAATGTCCCGCGTGTTTTTCTGCGAAAAGCCAAGCTAAAACATTATATTCGAGGGCGGGCGTTTGCTGCGCAAGCCGCCCTATCCACCAGCCTTTTTGATATTTTTATATCCTTCGTCTTTTAGGATGTCGATGATTTTATCACGATGTTCTCCTTGTATGATAATTTCTCCATCTTTTACCGAGCCACCGACTCCGCATTTGGATTTTAGTTTTTTACCAAGTGCTTTGAGGTCATCTTTAGGTAGAGCTTCTAATCCCCTTATAAGACTGACAGCTTTACCACCTCTTTTCTTTTTCTCAAGGTGCACACGGATAGAGTCAAACTTCTTTTTGTCAATGTTGACTTTATCATCTTCCATCTCGGGAGCGTTTTCTGGGTTACCCATAGATTTGAATGCATCCCACGAAAGATTTGTTTCTTGCTTACCCATGCTATTTAGTGCTTGTTTGTATTATTTGTTGTCGAAATATAATCAACTATCAATTCTGAATTATCAATTATCAATTATCAATTATCAATTATCAATCCTTCTTTTCCAATTAAAGTTTATCATTCTAAGAACAAGGAAACCAAGGTCTCTAGTTCCAATATTGCTATTAGAAAGTACAACAACGCCTGTGCCCGTTTCTTTGACGAAAGCCATAAAGGTGTTGTGTCCATTTGTTTTGCCTGTATGAGTGATGATATCGTACCTTTTTCTTTGATCGATTATCTGCCATCCTCTACCAGTTTTAATCGATTCGTTGAAGTTGGTGTCTATTTCTTTATTGTGATTTTGAGCGAATAGAGAAACATAAGGGTGGTCAATAACTCCAAGATTAATTTTCATGAATTTTAAGAGATCAGCCGCCGAAGTTTTTACTCCTTCTGATGCGCCAAATGAAGCAAAACTCCATGGGGCTACTTCTCGACCTGCTCTATCATAACCTTGAGTTATGAGGTTTTTTTTACGCTCCTTGAAAAACACAAATGTACTATCTAGGCCCATCGGGTCTATTATATACTCATCCATCAGTTTGTCAAATGGTTTTCCAGTGGCTTCTTCTAGGACGATCTCCAATAGACCATAATTAGTATGAGCGTAATTGAACTCTCCAGTCGATTTTGGCAGGAAGTCAGTATAGAATGATAGTAGGTCTTCTTTCTCATAGAAACCATAAGGGTTTTGAGGATCTTTTTCTTTTACTCCGAAAAAATAAGGTCGAACTGGAAGCCCAGAAGTATGTTGGATGAGATTAAGAACAGTAACATCATCCATTCTTGGATTTTGGATCTCTAAGGGTAAGTATTCATTGATCTTTGATTCATAAGTGATTAATCCATCATCGACTAATACAGAAACCAAACTTGATGTGAATACTTTGGAAATACTGCCAGTCTCAAAGATATCTTCTGCATCAAGACGCTCCACCTCATTTTTAATTTTTGAACCGAAGTCAACAAAATAAGTGGAATCTTGATCTACTATCCCAATTATAAAGCCAGGAGTGTCGTCTAGACTGATATCAGTATCATGAAGTATTATACGTTCGATTTCGACCTTTAGGTCTCCATTTTGTGCGTATATAACCGAACAGATTAATAATTGAAATGTAATTAGCAAATACTTCATAGTTGTAAAAATACGGAATAGTTTGGGAATGACAAGTGAATGAAAATAACAATTGGTTCGTGAATATTTTAAGTTCAATAGGCCAATAATCAAATACGAAAAAAAGCCAACACCTCTTTCGAGATGTTGACTTTTTAATTACCATAAAACTTATAAAAACCTATTTTCTAATCATTCATGATAGCTCTATGATCGAACTGCCATTCTTTCTGAGAACATGAATTCTCAGAATTTTACTTAATCAGAATCATTTTATTTGTTGCTGAGTGATCACCTGAGGTAACCGTGTAGTAATACACACCTGATTGATTCAAATTAGATGCTGCAATAACGAATTCTCCTTCTCCTTTTGGAGCGTCATTCGATCTTGTGAATATCACCTTACCTGTTACATCTGTGATTGATAAACTTACGTTTCCAGCTTCAGCAAGATTGTAAGAAATACTTGTCACATCGCCAAATGGATTCGGCTCATTCTGTGCTACTTCGAAAATCTCATTGTTCACTAAGTTTCTTGATGCTATGTTAATATTCATAACTTTAAGATCAGTACTATATGCTTCAGCAACTAGGCTAGACTTCTCGTCTATTGTAATTGCTCCTGCAGTTGATATTGCCTTATTAGCGATACCTTCGATAGTGAATATTGCTTCATTTGCTACAAGATTCATAGCTTGTGATGCAGACCAAGAGAACCTAACTTCAGATCCTACTATTTTGTAGTTGTCTTCTGTAATGTTAAGAGCTCCAGAAATTAATCTTACATTATCTAATCCATCAATGTTGATAGCAAATTGTAATCCTAATATAGGATTCGTTTCGCTAGAATTGATAGCTATTGAGATAGCTTCATTTTTAGATAATATTTGATTGTCAATTGATAAGCCAAGCGTTTTGTTACTTCTAACTTCACTGCTCACATTTTGAGTAAGACCGTATGTAGCGTTATTAGTTACATCTCCAACTTTTACTGCTATGAAATTTTGATCATTCATGTGACTCTCTAAAGGACTGATCACTATGTCAGTTTTAAGAGGCCATGGATCATTTATATCTGCAAACTGTTGTGTTGCATCTACCATTAAATAACTAGTGTTCGTAGGTAATTCAGTGATTACACCTAAGATCAATTTTCTCAATTGTAATAAATCAGAAGCACTTACTTTTTCATCATTATTGATGTCAGAAGCTATTACTTTGTATGCGTCACCTAAATCGGCAAGTCCTAATATGTGTCTCTGGATTTTTACTAAATCAAGAGTACTTACGCCATCAAGGTAGTTGTCATCTTTCTTAGGAGTGATACTATATGCAGCATTTTCTGGATTGTTATTGAATGCATAGTCACCTTCTTCGTTCGTACTATCGAATTTTGTAATCTCGATAGATGGCGCTAGTAATAAAATTTCAATATCATTCAATACTTTATTATCTGGTGTTGTTACAGATCCAGCGATTCTCATACCAGTTCCATTATCACATCCGCCTTGATTGTCTACCAATGTAAGTTCTACTTCACAGAAATCTGAGTTGTCTTTTTCATCCCATACATACATAGTAACTTGTACTGTGCTATCCGTTAAGTCATCACAATCAAATATTCTTGATGAACATCCTGTTACATCATTGAAATTAGGATCATTTTGTGGCGGAGTTGAAGTGAATGTAAATCTAAGATTCTCATCAGCTGTACAGTTATCGTAACTTCCAAGATCAAAATCACAAGCCCAAAGTTCTACCATTCCATTTTCCATAAGGGCAGAACTGATGTCGATACAGTAAGGTGTTGGTGCTTTTTTATCAACAACCATGAATGTACTTTCACAACTTGTTATATTCTGACATCCATCTGAAACTGACCATTTGATCTTATGATTACTCATTGATCCTTGGATATCTTCTGGAAGTGTAATTTTCACTTCTTGTCCTGATGAAGTTGGAGCAAGATAGATATCACCTATTCCATTTCCGTTTGTATCATTGAAGTTTGCATCAAAAGTTGGTAGATTACTAGAGTACTCATAATCATAAGTTCCATCTCCCCATAGATCTACTAATACAGTCCATTTTAGCCATTGGCTAGCACAGTCTCCATTGTCATCTGCCATGTTAGTCAGCATCAATGATTTTGTTTCACAAATGTTACCATCGTTGTCAGCATCAGAGTGATCGCTTATTTCGAACATTTGATCCGCACAAGTCATTACTGGCTTTTCATCATCTAGTACTTTTATTATTTGAACATGTGACCATATTCCTTCAGGATTAGTTGCATTAGGATCATATTGACACCAATCTAGTACTGTCCATTCGTTTATGATTTTGAAACATGCTCCATCTTCAAATTGGAAAGTGTCTGATTCTAAATTGTATCCTACTAGAGAACATCCAGGAGAGGCCCACGTAGGTATAATGTTATTTCCGTCGATGTCAGTACAATCCGTATCGAAATCAGCTGGCCATGTAATGTCACCATTGAATACGTCACCTGCAGATTTTGTAATGTTCTGATCACAGAATACAGAAGGAACACCTTCGATTGACCATCTTCTTACGATATTTCCTATTCCGCAAGTGTTTACATTGTTTATTATATCATTGTATACTACTGTCGCACCGTCGCATGTGAAAGAACCAGTAGCTGTACCTGTCAATCCTAAATCGTCAGCATCTTCATCACATGAGATGACTGCATCTGGTGGACATTGGATACTTGGATTTAATTTATCTTCTACTTTTACAAATGCCCAAGTTTCATTATAGTTGTCACCTGATGTTCCATAATCACCGTTCAAATCTCCGTCATCCCATACTCTCATCCATACTTTTACGTATCCTGGATCCAGTATACCATCACCGTTTATATCTACTTCCGCATTGGTGATATCTTCACAACAGAATCTTACCCATTGGCCATTATCTGTATCATTGTTATTATCGAATGAGTGACCATCATTATTATATGTGTCGTTTCCATCAATGTCACATTCGTCGTTGTCTCTTCTTATTTCTAAATGAACATCAGAACAACCGTCATGAGATCCATTGTCTACAGAAGGAGCATATAATTTTGCGCTTCCTTGACCATTACCTGTTTGAGTAAGTGAGATTACTATGTTTTGTTTTGCAATAGCTACTGGCGCAGTTTGGTCAATAACCGTTACTGAAACAGGGAAGTTTGCTGTGTTATCACAACAATCACTAGCTACATATACAAATGTATGTATCCCTTTTGGTAAATTAGATGCATAGTATAATTCCAAGTCAGCATCGAATGTGATCGTTACACCCGCTGGTCCTGATACTGTATAGTCCACAAAACTAGAACAATCATCGTGTAAAATAGATGGTGCTTGTAGATAGAAATTAGCTTCACATACCCAAGGAGATGTGCTTACTGTCATATCTTGCGCCTCCACTGTAGGTGCTTCATTATCTTCAGCTTTGATGACCTGCGTAAACTCTGTTGATTCACCAGTACACCAATCAATTATCGTCCATTTTCTTAGTACTTTGAAACTATTGCTACAAGATTGATCACATAATTGAATTTCTGTGTCTAATTTTGTTGCTGCTAGATTGCAAATAGCACCGTTTATAGCTACACCGTTGGCAGTCGGGTAAGCATAAGTGATAGCTAAGTCTTCTCCTACTATAGGAGTAAAGTGAGTAACAATAGCTGGCATGCTAACATCCGCGCCACATCCCAATTCTATAGGACTTACTGGAGGTAAGATGTTAGTTAAACTAACTGGTAATGTTCTAAGTTCTTGAACACAACCCGAAGCAATGTTGCCACTGTTATCAGTGAATAACCACGATCTAGTGATTACTTTTTCTCCACATGCACCTTCTGTTACAACATCAGAGTATTCTGACACATATGATCCACAGTTTTCCTCAACATCTGGAAGTGGAACTGGAATTAAGTTGTTCAGTACATTGTCTAAATCAGTACATAAGAATTGACATTCTGGATCTGTATTGCCAGGAGGACAGTTGCAATCAACTACTGTTGGAGCAAGTTTGTCTTCTACTGTAATGTTTCCCCAACAGTTATTTCCGTTAGTATTATCAGTAACCGTGACACTATATACACCCGGGACGGTGACGATAGAGCCAGTGATACCACTGATAGTTACAGAATAATTGTCGATGAGGGCTTGATCTTCGCCTTCTAAAATCATGCCTGGAGTAATATCTGCCTCACAGTCTTGACTTAGAGATACTTGCACGTTATCATTACAAGCTAGTGCTTGTGCAGATAATTGTGAAGTTGAAAATAAGGAAAGTGCAAAAATGAGTACGATGCTTAGCATGTAACATTTTCTTTCTGAGAAAATAGAGTAAGTCTCTACCATAGGTAAAAAAAGTTTTGGTTATTAAAAAAGTGTATTGAGTCAAAACTTTAAACCAAGACATAGAAATTGAGGAATATTATTTTAAATCCTCAATAACCTTGCTTAGTAAAAAGCACAAAAAAGCCTAGTGCGCACTATACGCCTAGGGTTCAGATTATTGAGGGGAATACTACTGGGGGTAGTTTTATGATATTGGTTCGTCTGCCGTTATCATCACCTCGAAGTGCAAATATATGATCGATAGATTGACAAGGAAGAAAGATCAGTATGGTAATTAATAAATTTTTTTTTTACTGATATATAATTTTATTAATATGACAGGAGTTCCTTTGTGATTGAATGTCAATAGATTATAATGTCTACGGAAGTAGAGGCCAGATACTTAACTATTTTTCAACAGACAAATTAGTGATGAATGTTAGTTCGAAGTTATGACTCGAAAGTCTAGTGTTTGAGAATGGAAAATTGATGTCTTCTGACGTTGAGAACGAAAAAACATAAGAAGGTCTAAGTCTAAACCTGTCATTTATTTCTATAGAACCAATAGAATATTTCGCAAGAAGGTGGATTCTTACTCGCTTACTTTTTTCAAAGTCACTACTCATTACTTGGACAATATCTTCAGCGGAGGTGACAGTAGTTCCTTCTATATCTGTTTTTAATAGAAGTGATGTTCTAAAGCCAAAGTCTATGGTACCAACCTTGGCCATGTCAAGTTCAAGTACATATTTTTGAATCTCTATTAAATGTTTTCTAATTGAATAGCTATATGGCAATGGCTCTCGTCGATCAAGTCTTTGAGATTTGAAAGTGGAGTATCTTATTTCTGTGAAATCTCTGTTTGATTCTGAGAGTTTGAATCCTATACCTATTGAGAATTGCGCACTTTTATTGAATCCTCTTTTACTGTTGAAAGCATTGGTGCCAGGGGTATTAGAATAGGGTAATCCTATACTTATACCATAACTTATTGATTGTGCTGATGTTGGAATAGACAGAAGAATAAACAAAAGTACGGTAATATATTTCATTATAATAGCAACAATTTGGGTTGAAATCTAAATGTATTACTTTCTCATCAAAGGGAGAATATTAATTTCAAGTTGAAATTGAGTTTTAGTATATGACTATGGTCAGTCTTTTTTCGAAAGATCACTGATAAATGACAATTCGAATATATGGTTGATTAATCTCGTATTTATAGATATCGAGCGTATGTCTTTGTTAAATGAATAACTAAAAGTATAAGAAGGCAAAATACGGTGTCGATCACTTATTCTAATAGCCACAAGAGAATACTTAGCTAGAACTGATGCATATAGCTTGCCTTCTCTGATATAATCGGCACTTGTAATTTCTGCATCGTTACCGGGGCTATTAATAGTATAGCCTGAGATATCGGATCGTATTAAATAAGATAGTTTACTTCCAAAATCAATGGAGCCAGCTTTCTTTAGATTAAGTTTATAATAATAGCCTTGAAGTTCCATTATGTATTTCCGGATAGAAAGGTTTATTCCAGTTGTCCCAGTGAAATTTCCTACAGAATTTATTAGAGTCGACTCGTAAGTCGAAAGTCTCATCTCTAATTGGTCTGCGATTGTTCCTGTTCCATTTAGCCCTAAACCCAAGCTGAATTCTTGACCTTTATTATAACTTTCAGTTAAGGTACTTTGTAAGCTTATATCCTGAGATCGAGATAAGCCGTATCCTAGAGAATAACTTATTGATTGAGACATTAATACGCAGGAACATAAGAGGAACGATAAACAGATAATGTATTTAAGCATAGTGTTGGTTATGTGTATGCTATAAATGTATTATTTTTTTTTCAATCCCCAAAGAAAAGAAAGTCCGAAACTCTGTCTGATAGAATGCGTATTATAATCACCTTGAAATTCTTGGGTGAGGCCTATAAAGGCATTATATACAGGTTTCATTAATATACCACTTCCTATATGTAGTGATCCGAACTGTAGTTCCAATGCAGCATCTGCACTGAAGATTTGATTATCAATTTTAGAATTAAAATTAATCTCATCGTTATCTCCCTTTATTTGGTAATTAGAGCTTGCAGCAAAGTTGAATGATTTATTTGCGGCAAATCCAGCCTTAAAACGAATACTTTCTGTGATTGGTAATGTAATTGGATATGTAATAACTGAGAGCGTATATTTTTCGACATTCTCGTCGGTAAATATCAGATTAGAAGGAAGGCCAAGACCACAGCCGATAAAACTAGAATTGTATTCAATGTCACCAGACTGTTTCTCTATTTTGAATGCAAAATTAGAGAATATTGATGTTGATCGATCGTTCGAGAAATCGACTTTTAAGAAGTAACTTTCTCCAATACCATATTCTGATCGTAAATGGTCACCTTTAATTATGTCAAAATAATTTGTACTTCCTACACCTACAGTCATTGACATTGATTGACTTTGGATTGGTTGGTAGGATATTAGAAGAACAAAAGAGAAAATAATAAAGTGTCGTATTCTTTTCATGGTTTGACTGTTTATTGGAAAGACGGAGGCTTTATTAAGGATGGTTGGGTCGAATAATAAGTATTCTATTTATTTGAGAATATTTAGCCTTTATCTTACTATTAGATGCATATTAATAACTAGTGCTAATATTTTATTCAATGTTGCCTTAAACGAGGGGGTGTTAGATAACTTGATAAGAAATAAACGACCACATTAAGTTATTTTACTTTCAGTAAGTACTGAAAGTTAAATAATTAACATTTTGTTTGATTTTCGTAATATGTTGATAGTCAGTACATAATTGAATTTTGTTTAATTTTGTTGAATAGATTATTCTGTTTTGTTTAATTAGATTTGGACTTTTGTTTAACTAATTGTATATTTGTATCATCAATTAAACAACCATAATCATTAATTATGTCAACAATAGAATTCGATTCAAAATTTGATCATCTTACTTCTTCTTTAAATTCATTTGCATACAATTTGACAAAGAATCAAGAAGACGCGAAAGACCTGTATCAAGAGACGGCATTCAGAGCAATGACCAATAGAGAAAAGTTCAGACCAGGGACTAACTTCAAGGCATGGACATTCACAATAATGAAAAATATCTTCATCAATAACTATAGAAAAAAGGTGAAGAGAAATACAATCATCGACACAACAGAAAATGAGTTTTTCTTGAATAGTGGAGATAAGACTGTAGATAATGACGCGGGTAGAAATATACTAATGGATGAGCTCACGAAAATGATAAAGAAGCTTGACGAAAGTATCAAGAAACCATTTATGATGCATTATACTGGATTTAAATATCAAGAGATTGCGGATGAATTGGAATTGCCACTAGGAACTGTAAAAAGTAGGATTTTCTTTGCTAGAAAGGCACTTAAGGCGAGCATAAAGAGCCATTACGGAGATTATAACTTAGTAAGAACAAAATTGGCTTACAGCTAATATACACAATAGAAAAAAGTAGTTTTTAAGAATAGTTTTAGTTAGTTAGTATAAAGTGGTAGTAGTTCATTCTGCTGTCACTTTATTTTTTGAGATATCCATTCTTCTATACTATTAAAGAGTTGAATGCGATATTATGTGTTTAATATATGTCGTAATCGAAACTAACTCCACATCTTCATATTATCAATAGAAAATAGAGCAATCGACCTGAATTAGTTGATTGCTCTATTTGCCTTTTATAAGATATTGTACTTTTGTAAAAGAACAGTAACTAACTAATAGTTAACGTCCATGGACCTGTAAGTCCAATTCAATAATGCAAAGAAGTGTGAGTCATCATTATTTTATGCAATAACAAACGCATGAAATTAGGTGATCATGCAAGTCAAATTTTATTTCCCAAATTATCGAATTAACAAATATTTATCATAACGGTAACATACTGAGTTGTTATCCTATTCGAATATTGTCCGTCTCATTACCGTAACCTCCCGATTCCACCAAAACTATATAACAATTAGCTCGCCTCTCAATTGAAATGTCACTTGAGTCAGGTATATTTATTAACTATTCTACTACGTTCACTACGGGGTGGGGTATGACATATATGTCTTAGCACCAAAATGAAATAAACATGAGGGACTATTATGATCTTATTCTGCATTGCAATTGGCATGATAGAATATAATCAAACTTACTATGAAGACAAGATTTACAATAGTGATCAATTTTTTGATCATTTGTATATTTTCATCATCGGCATTTCTGTCAACTGTCTATGCACAGGACGCGACAGAATTTATACCAGCCGAAATACAAGCTTCGCCGACTGGATCACTTTTTACAGATTGTAGTACAGCTCCTGTCATTACATGTCCATCCACTTATTTCGGATGTCCAGGGGATAGCACAGATCCAGATAATTCAGGATTCGCCACAGCAATTGCTGGCGATGTATTCTGTGAGGCTCCTATCGTTACCTACACAGACGAAATTTTCTCAGAAGGTCCTTGTACTGGAGAGATCGAAATTCACAGGATGTGGACAGCAACCTACCCAGATGCAGCCCATAGTTACTTATTTGCGGACTGTACACAGTTGATATTTCTCAAAGATGAAGATGGTCCAGTTATTTCTGGCTGTCCTGAGGATGTACTGACCAGTCCTAATGAAAACTGTGAAGCAATAGTCAGTTGGACATTACCAACGGCAAATGATAATTGTGGACTAGAAGGTCTCGTATCTACACACAATAGTGGATATGCATTTCCTCAAGGAGAAACAATAGTTACTTATACTGCGACAGATTTATGTGGGAATACAGCCACATGCTCATTTGTTGTTACTGTAGAAGGGAGTTGTTGTTTTGACCCTCCAGCCATTACATGTCCTGATGATTATCTAGGGTGCCCTAGTGATGGACTTGCTGTATCAACAACAGGAGAAGCAACTGCTGTTTCTGCAAGTACTATGTGTGGACCGGTAAATATATCTTTCGCAGATGAAGTAGTTTCCACAGGAACATGTGCCGGAGCTACAGTAGTCCAACGAACATGGACAGCAACTTATGTAAACATTACGGAGTTGACTTCTACATGTACACAGATGATCACATTAGCAGATACTAAATTACCTCTGATTACCAATATCCCGTCTAACATTACAGCATCGCCAACCGATGACTGCACAGCAATAGTTTCTTGGGATGACTTAGTGGCCACAGATAATTGTAGTATCCCTGAACTGACAAGTAATTTTCAAAGTGGTGATACATTCAATGAAGGTGTGACCGAAATCATATATACAGCAACTGATGCTTGTGGCAATGTGTCTACAGCATCTTTTACAGTTACAATAGATGCATGTTGTACTGTGCCTCCGACGATTGTCTGTCCAGATGATTACAATGGCTGTCCAGATACGAATGTAGATGTAAGTATAGAAAGTAATTGTACAGCGACTCCAACTGAATACACAGGGTGGGCTGTAGCTACATGTAATGCTGAATCAAATACAGATGAGCCAGTCGGTGTAATCTATGATATTCGAAATACATCTTCAGCACCTCAATCAGCTGATTGGGGACAGAGTATTCCTAACATACATCCTGCTAATTGGACATTGGGCCAGATAGGACAGATATTTGGAATAGCAATTGGTAGCAATGATGAAGTTTATCTTGCAGCATCTGATATTTATGATACTGGATATAATACTGATCCATATGGTCCAGGGCAAATATTTGTAGCGCAAGCGAACAATGCTTTTCTAGCGGAACCATTCGTAGATCTTCCTAATACAGGTGGGGCACTTAATGGGATTGGTAATGTTGTTTACGACAGAGTTAACCACCAATTATTCGCGAGTAACTTAGAAGATGGTAAAATCTATAGAATCGCTTTAGACGGATCGATTATAGACACTTATGATCCATGGTCTAGTGATAATGGTGCTGCTGGTATTGTTGCAGCTTCAGAGCAAGTTTGGGGCATTGGACTTAATTCAGAAAGTGGAGTACAAAAACTTTACTTTGCTAGAATAGATGGTAGTACAAGAGAGATGTACAGAATTGCACTATCTGGAGGCGCTTTCCCGACTGTAGGAAGTGAAACTGTTGCTATATCAAATATACTAGGAGCGGGTGCTCGTATAGCGGATATTGCATTCTCAGATAATGGAACAGAAATGATTTTTGCTGAGAGAGGTACTAAGTTTACCACAGGGGCACATGATTCTCAGATGCTTAATTATAATTTGGTGAACGGCTCATGGCAGATCGATCATAAATATTATGTAGGATCATGGGTTACAGAACAATACCCAAGTATCGTTGTAGATCCAGGAGAGAACTCTGCTGGTGGTGTGTCATTCGGACCGACTGATGTAAATAGCGATATCGAAGGATGTGATCAATTGGTATGGACGACAATGAACTATTTCCGTACGGAAGATGGTAACCTATACTACGGTATGCAAGGAATTAGTGTGGATGGTAATAATCCCAATACGGCCAATACAAATCCTAATACGGAAACTGATATAATCATTGATTTTGACGGAGTGTATGATAATTTCGTTCAGAAAGGAGATATTGGCGATGTTGAAGTCTTTCATGCTGGAGGATCATTAATTGCACCAGAAACAGGAATTGCTACCGCTACGGCGGGGTCTGCTGGTTGCGGTACGCCAATTGTAACTTATACAGATGAGGTAGTATCAGAAGGACCATGTGATGGAGCAACTGTGATCAATAGAACATGGTTAGCTACAGATAGCGAAAACACTGAGCTGTCATCAACATGTACACAATTAATCACGTTGGAGGATACTCAAGTACCAGTGATTAGTAATGTGCCAGGCAATATTACAATCGTACCAAATGGCGATTGTCAAGGAACGACTACATGGACAGAACCAACAGCTGAAGATAACTGTGGATTATTAACATTTACAAGTGATGTAGCTAGTGGGTCGACCTTTGATGAAGGAGCGACAACAGTGACTTACACAGCAATTGATAACTGTGGATTGACGAGCACGTCAACATTCACCGTAACAGTATCGGGATGTTGCGCAGCTCCTCCGACAATAGTATGTCCAGAGAATCACCTTGATTGTATAGGTACGCCTATCACTCCAAGTGTAACAGGAACAGCAGTAGGCGCAGCTGGATCATCAACTTGTCAAGCTCCTACAATAACGCACAATGATGTCACTGTAAGCACAGGTCCATGTGATGGTGCAATCTCAATCATCAGAACCTGGACTGCAATGGATACAGATAATGGATTAACATCGACATGTGATCAATCTATCATTCTTATCGATGATAAATTACCATTGATAACAAATGTTCCAGCTGATATTACTGCATCACCAACGGATGCATGTACAGCTGCAGTAACTTGGGATGATGTGGTAGCAACAGATAATTGTAGTATCCCTAACCTCACTAGTAATTTTGATAGTGGATATGCATTTAGTGAAGGAGCGACGGAAGTAATTTTTACAGCAACAGATGATTGTGGTAATGTGTCTACAGCATCATTTACAGTAACAGTATCTGATTGTTGTATAGCACCTCCTTCAATAGTATGTCCGGCGGATCATCAAGATTGCATCGGGACGTCTATAGGAACTAATGTTACAGGGATAGCTGAAGGAACTGCTGGATCATCAACTTGTCAAGCTCCAACAGTAAGTTATAATGATGTAGTTATAAGCACAGGCCCGTGTGATGGTGCAATCTCAATCATCAGAACGTGGACAGCGACAGATACAGATAATGGATTGACTGCAACATGTGATCAATCTATAAGTCTTGTCGATGATACGCCTCCGGTATTTATTAGTTGTCCTGCGGATATTACTGTAGAAACATCAACTAATGAAAGTATAGTAACTTGGATAGAACCTACAGCGAATGATGCTTGTAGTTTAGAATGGGTAATGGGCGATCATGCTCCTGGAGATGTATTCCCAATCGGTAGTACAACAGTAACATATACAGCTATAGATGATTGTGGTAATGTAAGTCCATGTTCATTTGTTGTGACAGTAGAAAGTACTGGAACAATCACATGTAATGACGATATCGTTGTTGAGTGTGGCGGATCGGCAGGGACTCCAATCACATGGGATCTGCCAGTCATTGAGACTGGATGTACTGATTCTGTTGTGGGTGATTCAATTACTGGATTCATATATATGGGATCGCTAAATGGTAGTGCGTACTATTGTAGTACTGCTCCGGCAGCATCTGCGAGTGCTAATGCAATAGCGTATAACAACGGTGGGTACCTTGCGACGATAACGAGTCAAGAAGAAAATGATCTTCTTGCTGGATTTCTTAACACACAATGTGCGTTGATCGGCCTTAGTGATGCAAGTCAAGAAGGAACATTTACATGGAATAATGGCGAGCCATTGGGTTATACCAACTGGTCAACCAACCAACCAAATAATGAAAATGGAAATCAAGATTGCGTTCTTCTATGTACTAATGGATGGAATGATACACAATGCGAAGTTGCATATGAATTTATCATGGAGATTCCTGTAATTAATTACGAACAAACTACAGGATTGGCTAATGGCTCAATCTTCCCAGTCGGAACAGATACGATTACATATGTAGTTACTGATGCTTGTGGGACTGAGTTGACTTGTAGCTTTACGGTTACAGTTGAGGAATCAGTTAATCTTGTTTGTCCAAACGATTATTCATTTACATGTCCAGCTGGAGCGACAAATGTGGTTGCATATTGGAATACACCAGAATTAGAAAGCTGTTGTTTAGATTGTAATTCAGGAGTAGATTCTATACAAGGATATATGTTTATGGGAAGTTTCGGAGGATCGAAATATTACTGTTCAATGGGCAATGCTACATGGCCTGCAGCTAATAGTATAGCACAATCACTTGGTGGTCACTTAGCTGAGATCAACGATGCAGGTGAGAATGCATTTTTGGCGAATATCCTTACACTCCAAAGAGCATGGATAGGACTTAATGATGTATCAGTAGAAGGTAACTTCAAATGGTCTACAGGAAATGCGTTGACATATACCAATTGGTATCAAGATCAGCCAAATAACACTAACAATTATCAAGATTATGTTTCAATGCTCAATGATGGACAATGGAATGATGAATTTAATAGTCTTGCGATGGAATACATCATGGAGATCCCGTGTAGTTCTGTGACTCAAATCGCAGGTCCTTCAAGTGGCTCTTCATTACCAATAGGTGTTACGACGATCACTTATGCAGGAATGGATGCATGTGGAAACACAGATACTTGTAGTTTCGATATTACTATCAATGGGACTACAGGTTGTCAGTCATATGGCCAAGATTCTTGGTACACATGGATAGAAAGTTTCGGTTTTGGTGATTACAGTAACCCGTCTGGTAATAATGGTGGATATGAAGACTTTACTGATGGCGAATGTATTGATTTAGTGTCAGGTGCAGCTGTGCCGATCACGCTTACTCCTGGGTTTGCATCAAATGTATACACGATGTATTGGAAACTTTGGATTGACTATAACCAAGATGGAGATTACTTAGATGCAGGCGAATATATTGCCTATGGATCTGGTCATCAGGAATTAACTGGTATTGTGAATATCTCTTCTACATGCTTGTTAGGTGAGACGACTATGCGTGTATCTATGAAGTATGGAGCATATCCAAGTGGACCTTGTGCTATATTCTCTAATGGAGAAGTAGAAGATTACTGTATAAATATCTCAGGTAACGACAGTCCTTCTGTGAATGGATTTAAAGTTAGCGAAAATACAGGATTGCCAGTATTACTTAGTTCAAGTGAGATTGGTAGTAGTCTTGTGTCAACAGACTTAGAGGCAGATATTGCATCTGGAAAAGTGAACAAAGCACGAGGGAATTCTTCACTAGTTGATCTTCAAGTATATCCTAATCCAACTACTAATATTCTTAATATAGAAGTAGGAGTAGAAGAGGAGATGGAGTTTATATTAGTGGATTCAGAAGGAAAGAAAGCGATTAATGCAAAGTTGGATTTTTCAAAAGGTCAACAGTCAATAGATTTAAGTGGATTACCAAATGGTATCTATCTCCTGAGATCTATTGATGGAAAACACACTAAAAAAGTTTTAGTGCAACGATAAGAATTTTATTTAGTGGATTAGTCCATTGAATGCAATTGATTAATATGCGGTACTCCTGGAAACGGGAGTGCCGCTTTTTATTTTTAGTGCCTTATGTTCCGACACTAGAGGTAGTAAATGATACGGTAGGGTATTACATCATTTATATTTATTGATTTACTATTTGGTGTAGGTGTATTCAAGATGAACACTATCTTGCAATTGAGAAATGAATATACGACTCAATAAATATTAATATAACAATGCCGAAACCCTCTGAATTTGCAGAAAAGTTACTTAGATGGCATCAAGATGTAGATAGAAGATTGCCTTGGAAAGAAGATAGAGATCCCTACAAAACATGGCTGTCAGAAATCATCATGCAACAAACAAGGGTTGCACAGGGTACTCCATACTATCTTAAATTTGTAGCCGCATATTCTACGATTACAGACTTAGCAAATGCACCAGAAGATGATGTAATGAAGCTCTGGCAAGGCCTAGGTTATTATAGTCGTGCGCGAAATTTACATCATGCAGCTAAGACAGTCAGAGATGATTTTGGGGGACTGTTTCCGACAGACTACAAAGATATTCTATCTCTCAAAGGAGTAGGGAAGTATACTGCAGCTGCGATAGCTAGTTTCGCTTATGGCAAAGAATATGCAGTAGTGGATGGCAATGTGATTCGAGTACTGTCAAGATATTTTGGGATTACTGATGCGGTGGATCATTCTGCAACGCTGAAATTGCTAAATGAGAAAGCAGCAAAATTGATAAAAGGGGCTGATCCAGCGGCATATAACCAAGCGATCATGGATTTTGGAGCTACTTATTGCACCCCAAAGTCTCCGAGTTGTACGTCTTGTATATACGCAGATGTATGTAAAGCCCATAACAATGACTTAGTCTCTGAGATCCCATTTAAAGCTAAGAAGATAAAAAAGAGAACACGTCATCTGCATTATCTAATCATTACAGATGGCTTAGGAAATACGATAATAAGACATAGACAAGAAAAGGATATCTGGCAGTCGCTTTATGATTATCCATGTATGGAAATGGAATCTGACAAGCAACTTGACCAAGAAAGTATAGGAGTGTATTTGTTATCAAATTTTGGGCTGGAAATCAGTGATTTGAAATATCCTACTAAAGCTTACAAGCATATATTGACGCATCAGACATTGTTTGGTCAGTTTTATCAGGTGCAAGTAAAAAAGATATTAGAATTGTCAAAGCCTTATCTACAGGTTAAAACAAAAGAGGTAGAATCATATGCCCTTCCTGTTTTGTTGACGAATCATTTAAAGGATGAAAATGAATTAACGTTATTATAGATTGCATCACTCAAAGCGATGCAATCTATCAGGACGTATTTCTAAACAAAAAAAGCAGCTTGATTTCTCAAGCCGCTCTCTATATCTAAAAATAAAATATCGTCTAATCGGCAGATGCAGATTTAAAAATTCTATCCCAATTTATTCCATTTGCAATATTTCCTTCTTTTGTAGAGAACCATATGAATAGTGGCTTACCTACGATATGATCATGCGGCACAAAACCCCAAGCTCTACTATCTTCAGAATTGTGTCTGTTATCACCCATTGCCCAGTAGTAGTTTTGTTTTACTGTATATTTCTTGGTTGGTTCGCCATTGATTAAAAACTGGCTCCCTTTTTTAGTTATTTTATTGCCTTCATACACTTGGATTAGTCTACCATAAATTGACATGTTTTTAGGTGTCATAGCTATTTCATCGCCAACTTTTGGGATATAGATTGGTCCATAATCATCGACTGTCCAATCTGGAAATAAAGCTTCGTTATTAGGGAATACTCTGTTTGTATCTGGCTTGTTTTGTAATCTAGTGATAGTAACATTAGGGTACATTTCTTTTAAATCTAGCACTTGCTTATCGTCTAAGAATAGCATATCGAAGTTTGATTTGCCAGTATATACTTTGTTGGATGGATCAAATAGCTTCATTAATTGAGGTTTACCACTTCTTAAAATAGGTTTTCCTGTTTTGTCAATTACATAAGATCCAGAGTATCTGGAATCACCCATATCAATACCTAATTCGTCTAATTTTTTAATGTTTACCATGTCACTCGAAGTCAATTGTACTTCATACATAAACTGTCTATGCGTTGGTACTTTTTCTGGCGTGCCATTGATGTAAATTAATCCATCTATTACTTGTAGCGAATCACC
>CALKXE010000300.1 GCA_938003955.1 uncultured Saprospiraceae bacterium
AAAACACTATTGCATGATTACTGGAGACTCTCAGTTAGTCACTCCAAATTATTTCTGGTATCTTGACTTTAGAAACAGGCTCATGTGACATGACGATCATGCTTCCTTCGTCAGCACGCCGCATGTCACTGAGACGTTATCAGCAAGAAGTACAAAAAAACTAAATTGCATATATGAAAGAAATAAGAGTAAAAATAAACGGCAAGACTGAAGTTTTAAATGTAGATCCCAAAACACCTCTTTTATGGATACTTAGAGATAATCTAAACCTTACAGGTACTAAATATGGTTGTGGAATAGCCCAATGTGGTGCATGTACCGTTCATCTCGATAATGAACCAGTCAGATCTTGTGTCTTACCTATAGAAAATACTATTGGTAAAGAAATCACAACTATTGAAGGACTTTCAAAAGTAGGAGATCACCCGATACAAAAAGCTTGGATAGAACACGATGTGCCTCAATGCGGCTACTGCCAAGCTGGACAGATTATGAGTGCAGCAGCGTTGTTAAATAAAAATGCCAATCCAACTGATAGTGATATAGATCAAGCTTTGTATGGTAATATCTGTAGATGTGGTACTTACAACCGAATTAAGGCAGCGATTAAAAGTGTGAAATAAAGAAGATTAAAATGAAAGAATCAAATAATAAAATAGATAGACGTAATTTTCTTAAAACTTCTACACTTACAGGAGGTGGTTTACTTATTGGTTTTAATTGGCTAACCTCGTGTAATTCTGATACCAATGGGGTAAATAAAATTGAAATTCCTGAGCAGTGGTATAACTTTAATTCATATCTAAAAATTGGTAACAATGGAGTAGTAACTATATTTTCTCCCAATCCAGAATTCGGTCAAAATGTTATGACATCAATGCCAATGATCGTTGCTGAAGAACTCGATGTAGATTGGAATAATGTGATAGTAGAACAAGCACCTTACAATCAAGATAAATATCCTGGTGGGGCTTTTGGGCAGTTTACAGGTGGTAGCAGAGGAATTATGATGAAGTGGAAACCGCTAAGAACAGCGGGTGCCACAGCAAAACAAATGCTCAAGCAAGCAGCTGCGCAGGAATGGCAAGTACCCGTTGAAGAAATAAGAACTGAACTGGGTTATCTGTATCATGACAAAAGCAACAATACAGCTACATATGGAGAAATGGTCAATGTTGCATCGAAGTTACCAGTACCTGAAAATGTCAACTTTAAAGAAGCAAATGAATTCAGCATAATTGGCAAATCCAAGAAAAATATTGAAGCAAATAATATTGTAACAGGAAAAACGAAGTTTGGAATAGATTATTATACTGACGGCATGTTATATGCTATGCCAGTTTTTCCTTCAGCATTTGGAATGACCTTAGATAAAATAACCAATAGTGAAGAAGTCAAATCAATGCCTGGAATTGTTGATGTTTTACCAATTTCTACATATAAAGAGGACTTCAAAAAAGGTTATTTCGACACGAATGCTTTCCCTGAATTCATTGCAGTTGTAGGTAACTCAACTTGGGAGGTTATGAATGCCAAGAAGGAAGTGAAAGCCCTATGGAAACCAATTAAAGACAAGACTGCCCAAATTGATAGGTTCGGCAGGGATATTACAGTGCATACTCCTGCAGGTTTAGAAGACACTGAGTCTCACAATAGCCAAATGCAATCTTTACTTAATGGAAAGCTCAAAGTTGTACGTCGTGACGGGAATCCAGAAAAAGCTTTTCAAGAGGCAAATAGAATAATCGAACGACATTATAAAGCACCATACTTAGCTCATAATTGCATGGAGCCAATGAATACTTTTGCCCATGTCACTGATGACAAGGTAAAAATTGTCGGCCCATTACAAGCACCAGGATTAATTGAACCTACTTTATCAGCGAGACTCGGCATACCAAAGGAAAACATTGAAATTGAAATGTCAAGAATGGGTGGAGGATTTGGAAGACGTGCCTATAGTTCCTATATGGTTGAAGCAGCCCTAATTTCTCAGCATGTTAATGCCCCAGTAAAATTCATGTATTCGAGAGAAGATGATATGCAAAACGGAGTTTACCGCCCTACTTATCAAGCTATCTATAGAGCAGCAATTGATGGAGATAATAATGTCATAGCCATTCATATTAAGGCAGGAGGTGTACCAGAAAGTCCATTGTTTGCTAATCGTTTTCCAGCTGGGAGTTTTGACAATTATTTGGCAGAAGAATTCACAATTGACTCCAATATAACTACTGGTGCTTTTAGAGCGCCTCGTTCTAATTTTATGGCAGGTGCAGAACAATCTTTTATTGATGAGTTATCACAGGAAATTGGAAAGGATCCAATTGAATATAGATTAGAACTATTACAAAGGGCAAAGAAAAACCCAGTGGGTGAATCAAATGACTATGATGCAGATAGATATGCTGGTGTCTTAAAACTTGTAAGGGAAAAATCAAATTGGAATACTATTGATGCTAATTTAAATAGAGGTGTATCAGCATATTTTTGTCATAATTCTTACGCGGCTCATGTTTTAGATCTGAGAATAGTAGATGGCGAACCTGTTATTGACAAAGTAACATGTGCCATTGATTGTGGAATTGTTATAAATCCTGATGCAGCTGTCAACATGGCTGAAGGCGGAATAATTGATGGAATCGGAAATGCCTTATATGGCGAGATGATTTTTAAAGACGGTATCCCACAAAAGTCAAACTTTCATCAATATCGTATGATAAGGATGTCAGAAGCTCCTAAAGAAATAGAAGTGCATTTCGTAGAAAATAGTATTGATCCAACTGGATTAGGAGAGCCGCCCTTTCCTCCAATTTTTGGAGCATTGGCAAATGCGATTTATAAAGCCTCAGGAAAACGAGTTTACGAACAACCATTTTTAAAAAAAGGAAATTTGCTCGGATAAATTCCAGCTGATAACAAGCGATGACGACGATCATAGGCTATCGCCTACGCCGCGTATCGCCGAGCCGTTATGGTTCATCAAAATATAAATAATGTTTCTGTGGAAGGAAATAGATGCTTTACTCTGAAATGTTGTAAGGGCAAAGGAGAGTCTTAGAATATCGATTTGAAAAAGGAAATTAATGATTGCGGTTTTAAATTAAACCATGAAGATATTGATGAGAGAAGAGGGCACCTTTTATCATTAGAAACTGTTATCTTAGTAGCAAAATATAATTATGATTACAAAAGAGAGACTTTATAAACAGATTGAAAGCCTGCCAGATAAACTTGAGATTGAAGATTTAATTGAGAAATTGCTACTAATCGGTAAAATAGACAGCAGAATTGAAGAGTCAGATACTGATAAAACTTTAACTGAAGAAGAATTAGATAGAGAAATCCAAAAATGGTAAAATTACTATGGCTTATTTCAGCAAAAGATGACTTAAAAGATATTTACGACTTTATTGCAGCCGATTCTACAAAATATGCTCGTCACCAAATTAAGCAAATTAGACAGCGAGCGAATGTTTTAAAGAGTAATGCTTATGCTGGTAAAATTGTAAGGGAATATGATTCAGATTCAATAAGAGAAATTGTAATTGGTCATTATCGAATTATCTATCGTGTAATAAATGATAAATTAATCCACATAATACTAATTCATCACGGTGCCAGAAGATTTCCAAGACTTCTCAAATAAGTAAAAAGAAAGAACGAAACCATAACATTAGATAAGAAGTAATAGCTCCTTCCTCTCTACTACTTTTATCATCGGACGTCCTTTATCAGGCACAATTAATAACATGCATTGATGTGCATAAACATTGTAGAGCCTCTAGAAAATTGCAAGCCACTTCCATTCTTTCTCCATCCCTTTTCATGAAATTTAATTATTATTTATATCTTATGTGGAATTACAAGATATACCATAGATAAAGTAGACCAAATTTAACCCCCTTCTTATTCAGATAGTAGTCTTTTGATGTGGCTTTGCCGTGTTTTGTTTTTATTCGTTGTTAACGGTTAATTACGGATAGGGGAGGCTGATTTGAGGGGTGATTAGTGGATTTTTT
>CALKXE010000301.1 GCA_938003955.1 uncultured Saprospiraceae bacterium
TGATCATCAGACGATAATGTTCCTTCGAAAAAGACCTGTCCGGTTGGAAATTCACCATTAATATTGATGTCTGATATTTGTATTGTTAGGATTGTAGAAATATTTGTTCCCAAATAATTAATAGTTTCAATATTAATACCTTGATTGATGTCGATTATTGTCGTCTCGTCTTTATACATTCTTATCGAGGCGGTATTCCATTCTGCAGGAGCATGCTCGATGGAGAGTTTATAGAATGTATTGTACTCCGATACTATATTAGCGGAGGATATAGTTAGATCCTGCAATCCTGTCGCACTGAATATTGTATGTTCGGTATCTACACATTCATCGCAGTATGATGGTCCACAGGATGCGATAATTATTAGAATGAAAAAGAAAAATAGGTTCTTCATTTTATCGTGTTTGACTATAAGACTACTTTCAACTATAAAATGATGCTTTACTGATTCATTTTTTTGATAATCTCAATGTTAAGGATTAATATGACAATGTTATTTTTTCTCTAAACTGTTCGGATTGTACGAGTCAAAATGAAAGTGTGGTTAACTTACTATTTCGATATAATATTGAAGTTATGAAAGCAAAAACAATAAGATCTACTTGGGGGGCGGGAGCAGTACTTTTTCTCCTCTTCTTTATTAGCTGTAAAAGTAATTCGCAGTCCATAGATAATAAATCATTAGAATCAGAGTCAAAAGCGAAGGCTCAGGTCCTTCAATCAACTGATATTTTTACTGACGATAGAGATGGCGAGACGTATAAAACGGTCAAGATAGGTCCACTAACATGGATGGCAGAAAATCTGAGATACAATAGCAAGGGTTCTATGGTCAATCCAGCTTTTCCAAACAAATCTTATGGTAGATTATATTTTATTGGATCAGCACAATCGGCATGTCCTGATGGGTGGCACCTTCCCTCTGATAGGGAGTGGGATGAAGTAGAGATGGCACATGGTATGCCGTTTACATTTATCAAGCAAGGTGGCTGGAGAGGAGAGCATGCAATCAATATGAGGTCTACTTCCGAGTGGGGAGAAGATGGCAATGGTACCAATCAATTGGGATTCAATGTGCTACCAGCTGGGTATTATTTTGGACCGGCACAAGGTGAGTTGCTGGGACTTGATGGACTAGGGTTTAGCGCAGCTTTTTGGTCCTCGGTAGAGGATGGAGTAGGGCAGGCTAGGTTTATGTTTAGCACAAGATTATTTGTCAATAAATGGCCAGATACTAATGATGACAGTGGCGCAGCACTCAGTTGTAGATGTGTCAAAGATTAAGTTCTTATATACATTGCCTTTTACCCTGCCGGATATGTTAATCAGGTACCAGAGTATTTGATTGAGATAAGACTATTTAGATATTGAATTAATTAAATAAGAGCTCACTTTGTCCGAAGCAGGAATCAATCAGGGGATTCTGATTGATATTCGAAACAAATAATCAAATTACATCTTCTATTACTTGTCGATATTTTGTCTATTATTGCTCTAGATTGTTCCATTTGCTAATATCGAATTATAGAACCAGCATTGGACTTAATAAAACCTAAAATTTGCGTTATGCGTTATTTACTGTTTATTCTTCTTTTATCTTTTAGTACTATAGGTCAAACATCTGCTCAATCAGTAGAAGATGATTTCGAAGGGAATGGAACAATCGCAACATGGTTCGGTGATGATTGTAATATCAACACAACAGCCACAAATGCTTTTGCGGAAGGAATTAATACATCAGCTACTGTTTTAGAGTACGAGGATGTTGGAGGAGATTATGCGAATGTCAGATTTGAGATGGAGCGTAAATTTGATATGTCAAGTGGTAGTGTTTTTACATTGATGATATATGTACCATCAAGTGGAGTGATCGGGAATCAGACGAATCAAGTATCACTAAAACTGCAAGACGGTAAATTAGCCGCTCCATGGTCTAAGCAAAGCGAAATAATAAAGCCAATATCGCTTGATGAATGGCAATTAGTGACGTTCGATTTCCTGAATGATCCATATATTAATCTTGATTCTGATTCTCCAGCACCAACAGAACGAACAGATTTTGATAGGATCGTGATTCAGATCAATGGAGAGAATAATAATGACGAAGTACTAGCATATATTGATAACATAGCATTTGATGGAGTGTTAGCTGAACCTACTGTAATTGATACAGGTTTCGATGTATTGGTCTGGTCTGATGAGTTTGATGGCGATGGAGCTATTGATAGTGAGAAATGGCATCACCAAACTCAGATTCCTTCAGGAGGATCATGGTACAATGGTGAAATTCAACACTATACAGATAAGGAAGATAATTCATATGTAAGCGATGGTTTATTGCATATCGTGGGGAAGAAAGAGTCATTTACGGATCAAGGAGTAACAAAACAGTATACTTCAGCAAGGTTGAACTCTAAGTTTGCATTCCGCTATGGAAAGATTGATGTAAGGGCGAAATTGCCAACGGGAGTAGGTACATGGCCGGCAATATGGACACTAGGTAAAAATATAAACGAGAATGGTGGGTACTGGGACATTAATGGATTTGATACCACATCTTGGCCTGCATGTGGCGAGATGGATATAATGGAGCACTGGGGAGCAAATCAAAATTATGTGTCAAGTGCAACGCATACTCCATCAAGTTTTGGAGGAACCATTAATAACGGTGGCCAAGTATTAGCTGACGCATCTAATACTTTTCATAATTACACACTGGAGTGGTATCCAGAGAGATTGGTTTTTAGAGTGGATGGCTTAGAGCATTTCTCATATGAACCATCTGAGTTGAATCCAGAAACTTGGCCTTTTAATTTAGAGCAATATATCTTACTTAATTTTGCTTTCCTACCTAGTATTGATCCTAACTTCACAGAAGATGCGCTAGAAATAGATTATGTAAGAGTCTATCAAAGTGGACCTACATCTTCTATATCATCTGTCGATGTAAATAGTTCTATCGATTTGAAAGTCGCTCCGAATCCCGCATTTGGTAAGACGACGATTAGTTACTTGTTGACAAAAAAAGCGGAAGTGAAAATATTAATTCATGATATCAATGGACAATTAATTCAAACATTGATAGATGAAAAACAAGACGCGGGGCAACAGCTTGTAGAATGGAACACGACTGATTTACCAGAAGGCTTATATTTCTATACATTAAGGACTGGAGAATCAAGTATTACGAAGAAGTGTATAGTAGAAAAATAGTAGCCAATCTAATAAGAATGTGTATTGACACTTCTTATGCCTCGACTCTCTTCGAATAATTTCTAATGCTTATACGGCATTATCAAATACAATTGATAATAGGATTATTATAAATAAAAAGACCAACAAGAAATGAAATTCTTGCTGGTCATTTTAATAATATCTTATTTCTAAAATGAAGTTCTGATTATTGATCAGCCCATTTTGCAATAGTAATGTTTACAACATCACCAGCTGCATAAGTGAATATTCTGTTGTCGATTTCTTCACCATCGGCATCTTTTTCAACTTTATCCCAGCTACCATCTCTTCTGAATTTGAATTCAGAATCAGCGTCAATCATTACAGCTATACAGTAACAGTTATCTCCGTTTTTAGTCAATACGTAATTAGCATCTAATTCTCCTGGCCATCCGTTGAATGAACCTACCATCTCGATCATAGCATCTGCTGGAGTTCCTTCTGGAGTAGTTACGATAAATGTTGTCATTGCTGCATCTACACAAGAAGCCGCTGCTTGACATCCTACCACTAGCTCTTCTACAGTAATCGTTCTAGTAGATGAAGCGGTATTTCCCTCTACGTCTGTAGCGGTAATCGTTAATGTAAGTGTTCCAGCTGGAGAGTCTCCAGGTACAGTTAGCGTATATGCAACTGCATGTGCCGTAGGACTATCAAACGTAGTGATATTTGTTGGGTTTGTACCATCAGTGATTGTGATAGATTCTAGTTCTTCATTTTCAGTAACAGAAGCTGTCAATTGTATTGAATCGCCCGCAGTTATTGTAATATTATCATCCGGAGATGTAATGTTGATTGTTGGCGCAACTTCATCTTTGCTACCACAAGAAGCTATCAAAATACCGATAGCGAAAAGGAAAAATAATTTAGTGAATTTCATTTATTAGGTTTTGTATTTATAATAAAAATATATAATGTCGTTATGACACTAAGCTGAACGTATTACTAACGTGTAATGTGATTTTTATTTTATACTTTTTGTGAAAATGTTTTTATACCGATTACTATTGAATTTGCCGCATACATTCGTCTGCAACATTCAATATGTATCGGCATTTACCAATATATTTATGCGGCAAATTGAAACACAATTGGTATTAGAGGATTGAATTGGGTGCACAGACAGTATGGATTGAGTACTTGAATTTCGGATATTTAATACACTTTAAACTACTAGCTATTGAATTTGTAAAGTCTTCAATAGCCAAAAGATTAATAATGTGCCATAGATCAAAATAGTATTATCATTCCTTATTTTCTTCTATCTGAAATGGGATAGAGTATGAAATGTATCCCAGTAATGGATGGATAGTACTTGCTATCATTTTATAAGTTCCTGTACGGTTACTTGATCTAAAGTTCACTGATTTTGTATTTGATTTTGTGATTCGAGTATCAGGTTTCCAGTATAAGACTTTTCGATTAGCAAGGAAGGAAAATTCGCGGAATGACACATTATTTAGTTCATCTATATTAGTGTCATCTATCGTTTCTGGTATTATATGGGACTTTATACCTAGGCTTTCTTCTCGGATCGCTGTTCGAGATTGCATTCCTGGGTTAGTGGTGATGGATACAACATTTTGAGATAGGTTTATATACTTAATTCTATCAGCTACCAGATTTTCGAATATTGCAGAGCTGTATTCTATAGTACCGTTCAATAACACAATTAAAGGCTGATATACAAATCCATCGTTTCTAGTATTTACTTGAATCTCCATCTGACTAGGATCTTTGATACTCCTTCTTATTATTCTACTAGGGTAGAGTTGTTTCATCAGGCTCTGGCCACTCTGGTCTTTGGTAATCCAATCCATTTTTTCTATATCCTTTACCTCGCCACTTCCTATCGAATTTACGACCTGACTTTTGATTGTAACTTGGTCAAGTTGTATACCATCGGCTAGGCTTTTGTTAAATTCTCTTCTATAAGTTATAAGGGAATCATTTGAAATAAGATCACTTCTAAAGTTGAATGATGTAGCACTCAAGGCTTGGTTCTTATGTATTGTGTCTATGTTGATCTCAAGGAATCTACTGCCTTCTAAAATTTTTTCATCGTCATTCACACCCATCCTTGCTTGGATTATAAAGTTAAGATTAGATCCATAAGGTAGATCTTCAAAGATGAAATCTCCGTCATCATTTGAAGATACCTCAGTATTGTATGGTATGTCAGACATAGATGTAATACTCAATCTGCCTTTTTCACTCTTATCTAAGTTTTCAGGGTTCTTTAAGTTTCCTGTGATTGATAGCATGAAGTCATTTTTATAAGCAAGGTCATTGATGTTCTTTTTATAAGCGGTTTCATATTCGGAAAGAAATGAATTTCCGATTAGCTTGAGGTTTTGGATGTAGCTTTGATTAGTTATAGATAATCCATCTACTTCATCCGATAGTTCATAGTTTTGAGAGAGATTATTATTTCCCCTTTTTTGATGGGAATTTTCATCGACTACTCTAATACTCCATTTTAAGGAATCTATAAATAAGTCAGAGTTCGGATTAGGCACAATATCTATTTCACATTGTTGATTTTTATAGAAGAATTCGTATTGTTTCTTGAAGCTAATGAGTGGTTCTACATTCTTTCTATTGTCTACTAGACGCTCACTTATTATCTGGGAATTGCCATCTATCAATTGGAAAGCCAGGATTTCGTTGGGGAGGTACTCTTTACTAATCGAAAAAGAGGACAGTTGTTCTGGATCGGTATCATATACTGACACACCTTTATCTGATATTCTGAGTTTACTGATAGTTGTACTATCATTTTTGGATAATATTGATATTTTGTATCTATCCTTATTTCGACAAAACACATGAATATTTGTGCCAGATATTGGTCGAAGTTGATCCGTATTCGATAATGTTGGCTGCTTCTTATTTGAAGTAAGTGAATAGTTAGATCCTTTATTTGGAAGTAGATTGAATACTGCAAGACCTGGAGTTATTGTATTTATCGCGGCTTGCTCTCTTGTGAAATTATCCGTCAAAGTACCATTATAGCTTATTGGTCTTCCTTTATCATCGGTGATGTGGGCTATTATTCTGTTTTCTAATTCGTATAGTAGCTTGCCTCCTTCTGGTGCAAAATTAATATGCACTGTATCGGATGCTTCCATCTGTATATTTGTGTGCAATTGATCGATAGCTATAGTTGTTTTGCCATATAAGTTTTCAGAGAAATTACGCATATGACTTGTGTATGCTCTCACGCCATACTGCCCTGATTGTATTGTATCAGTTAATAAGAAACTCGTCAATGCAGTGCCGTTCATTACTTCTTTTGTTTTAGAAGCTATGATTTCTCCATTCTTATTGACCAGTTCTATTTTTATCAAGCAGTTGTCTATCGGCGACCTTGTCTGGTGATCATATACATGTGCTCCGACATATACTCTATCATAAGAATTATACAGTGATTTATCTGTTTCTATGAGAACTTCATCTATTGGCAAGATCAGATTAGAACTAGACTTTAAGTTTTGTGCGATTATTCTTAATTCAGAGATTGATCGTTTTGGTCCATGTTGAAAGGGACTGTCATGTTTTGGTATAGGTTTGTAATCTGTAGGCAGTGACTTTGTTAAACTTTTTTGCGACCAATCTCCAACTATCTTAACCTCATGCTTATTGAGAATTAAGCCATTTTTATTAAGGATTACTATTCCTTCATATGCTATGATATGAGAAAGTTGATTGTTATATTCTATTGAGATCGGAGCGGGACATATTAATGCATATACACCTTCTATTTTAGTCGGATATACAAAGCCTTTGAAGTCTTCTACGGGGAGGTAACCTTCTTTGTATCTTCCAGTAATTAACGCTTTACAAGCAAATGATTTTGTATCCAGATTATTATGTATTACTTGTCGTAGAAAGTTTTGTTGTGTGATCTTCCATAATTCATTACGTCGCTTCAAGAATTTTTTAGCTTTCCTTTTTGACGCTTCATATTCTTGGTATATCGCTTTGCCTTCAAAGGTTAAATCATATGTATCCCTTGTATAAGTTGATAATAGACACTTGATGTCATATCCGAGAAAATTATTTCTAAATTGTAGTAATTCACTTGACTTTGCTTTGAGAAAGTCGTTTTCTACATAAAATAAGATATCTTTTGGATTTAAGAATTTGACTTCTTTATACATGTTTCTTTTACCTGCAGTAAAATCAAAAAGGTCTCTACGGAATATTTTTAATCGCTTTTCTTTAAGGTCATTTTTGTCAGATTTGATGGTTACATCTTCTAATTCATATGACTTTACGGATAACCTAATCGTATCCATTTTCTGAAAGCGTAAGGGTATGTATTTTGTTCCAATATCATAATTCACATGAGAAATGATGATGTC
>CALKXE010000302.1 GCA_938003955.1 uncultured Saprospiraceae bacterium
GGCAGCAACTACAGTTTTATTTCCTCATGAATATTAGCTTACTAAGGTTTTAAGTAAATGGAGAACAGTAGACTATGAATTTTTCTATTGAATTACTTTTATCATGGGATTTGTAGAGACACTTTCAAATAGCCTATTTAATGGTAGTCTAATAGAAAACTGTAGGATACTTCTATATTAATATTCAATTTTTCGTAAAATCTGGATGATCAAAAAAGTAATAGTGTGTAATTTCTAAAGCATTACAAACTTTATTAAGCGTGCCTATTGTAATGTTTGATCTGCCAGCTTCTATTCTAGATGGACTTGTCACTACTAGAAAGCACTGTCAAGCAAAAGCAGGAAGATTATCGTGAATTGGTTTCAGTCTTTAATGTAAGTCTTCAGAATAGAGTGCTCAGCTGCATAACTATTTATAGTGAGAATTGACCAAAACAAAAAAATGGAACTTTGGCTGCGATTGAAGATTCAAGCACCTGCAGAATTGGAATAATAACATTTGTTCGAAAGTTTGAGAATGACCTTTATTCAAAACTACACGCGATGTACTGCATTGAGTACTTGGAGAAACATAATAAGCTTTAATTTCTAGACACCATACGTTTAGACCCAAAGCATAGTATTACTAACCATAGCTATTATTTTAAAACCTTTCCAAATAACTCGGGTAATAACTCGGGTGCCTATCTCCTAAAATAAACAAACCCTCCGAATCTATTGACGCGGAGGGTTTTGCTATGTGGGCCCACAGGGACTCGAACCCCGGACCACCTGTCCCGATAGCTATCGGGAGAGTCAGGTGCCTGATTTCGATGTCTCTTCTAATATTTTGAAGCACAAGTCATTATATTTTAGCAAGTTATTTATGTATACGCGGCTTTTCATAGATTTTATTTTTCGTTCGAGATTAATAGCATGTTTGAAATCGTGACAGATGAAAATTAAAACAAACTCCCAATCTTTAGCTAAAGCTGTAAAGCTTTTGTTTCCGTAATTGGCTTTGTTGTGCTTTTCTAGTCTGTCGGTAACAGATTCTTGTGTTGCTCCGATGTAGTATTTATCAATAAAGGAAGAATAAATAATGTAAGTACAGTTCATAATTGGTTGATATCAAACAAAAAAGCCGCTTCAAACAAATGAAGCGGCTTAATTAATGTGGGCCCACAGGGACTCGAACCCCGGACCACCTGATTATGAGTCAGGTGCTCTAACCAGCTGAGCTATAAGCCCCACTGCTTTATTATTTAAAGCGTTGCAAAAGTAATACTATTATAATTATTTGCAAGTAATTATATCTTAATTTATTTAGATATATTTTTTCTTTCAATTATTGGTGTTAGGATCTTAGCTAAATCTTAGATTTACACCACTTTATGTGATGAATAAAATTTACCATGATGAAAAAATATCTTAAATATATAGGCATAGGACTTGCTGTTTTCTTGATTGTTGCCCAATTTTTTCCAATTGATAAGACAAATCCGCCCGCAGATATGACTAAAGATTTCATATCTATGACCAATCCATCAGCTCAAATTGCGGAACATATCAAAGTCGCATGTTATGACTGTCATTCTCATCATACAAAATATCCATGGTACACAGATGTGGCTCCAATCTCTTGGTGGATTAAAGGGCATATGGATAATGGAGTGAAACATTTGAACTTCAGTAAATGGGGAGAGTATTCGCAGAAGAAGAAAGATCACAAGCTTGATGAGTGCATAGATTTTGTTGAGAAAAATTGGATGCCACTGCTAACATATAAGATTGCTCATCCCGAATCGAAACTTACAGATGATGAAAGGGCAGATTTGATATTGTTTTTCAAAAGCCTAAAAGGAAAATGATTTTCTAGATATCAATAGGGCAGTGGTAGAAAAGTGCGGAATTATTAGCAATCAAGGGATTTGGTAATTGGAGTATGTGAGTTTAATTGCCTACAATTTGAATTTGATCGAAGATTTTAGAGTTGTTCTAGAATTTGTTTTATTATTCTGAATTGGACTTTTGTTATATGTGTTGTCTACTAATTGTCAACAGTTTAATTAAAAGTGATATACTGATATTTGTGGCAAATGAATCAGTTCTAAATTAGGTTGGGTTTCCTTTGGCACATCTTTTGCATTTTCGATAGATGTTATGGATATCGAAAAAATAAATCGCAAGCATTTCGTCGAAACTGATATGTATTATCGAGTTGGACTAGGACTTTCTTCTAAGCTTTTGAGCTTTGAGAACGGGACTATCAATGTCGAAATAACGATCAGTAAGAAATGGAGAAAGAATCATAATGCAACTGCTGCAGAATTAGCACATTGCTGGAGGAATACTCATCCAGAGTTGTCTAACGCAATAGCATGCAAGGCGTTTATAATAGATACTAGAGATTATCCGTATAAGCAGTACCTAATCCATAGAGGGATAAAACCAGGTTACGATGCTAAAAAAGGGGTTATTTTCAATAAATCTCATCTTAACTAAAATCATTCTTTACATTTGCTTTCTAAATCCTAGATTATGAATGCAGATCGTTTCACTTCTGAAGTAGATGGAAAGCAAGTCTCGCTTTTTCATATTTCCAATAGTTATATTTCTTGTTACGTTACTAATTATGGTGCTAGAGTTGTAAGCTTAATTGTTAATGATAAGCAATCAGATCCAACAGATGTTGTGCTCGGATTCGACTCGCTCGAAGGCTATCTTAACGCAGACGAGCAGTATCATGGAGCCACAGTTGGAAGGTACGCTAATCGGATTGCAAATGGTCGATTTTCAATCGGTGAAAAAGAGTATAAGTTAGCATTAAATAATCCTCCAAATTCTTTACACGGTGGATTCTCCGCTATGCACAATCAGGTATGGTCAGTATCTAGTCACGAAAAAAATAGTATAACTTTAGATCATGTTTCTCCGCATATGGAAGAGGGCTTTCCGGGCGAACTTTCAACACAAATAATATATGAATTAAAGGGAGGTGACTTAGTTATATCCTATAAGGCGAAATCCACTGAGGATACAATAGTTAATCTTACACATCATTCTTATTTTAATTTAAATGGAGAGGGAAGTGGTTCAGTTATGAATCACAGACTAAAGCTTAATTCTGAATATTATACTCCGGTAAATATTAATACCATTCCTACAGGAAAAATAAATCTAGTAAGCGGAACACCTTTTGATTTTACATCAAAAAAAGAACTTGGAACTGACATTGATCTAGAGGATGAGCAGTTGGTGTATGGGTATGGCTATGATCATAATTTTGTAGTCAATAACTATCAGAAAGGTATAGTAGGATTCGTTGCAAAAATAGATGGGGATTTGTCAGGTATAGAAATGGAGGTGTGGTCTTCTGAGCCTGGTGTGCAATTGTACACCGCCAATCATTTGAATGGTAAAGATTTGGGAAAGCAAGGAGGGCGATACACCAAAAGAAGTGCTTTTTGTCTAGAAACACAACATTTTCCTGATAGCCCAAATCAGATTCAGTTTCCCACAACAGTGCTGAAATTTGGTGATATATTGACTAGTCAAACCGAGTATAGATTTGGACTAATTTGAGTTAATATTGAGCTTGGTATATTCCTGTTATTTCCTTGATTATAGTTAATTTACTCTGTTTTAAATCGCATGTTTTTGAGGTGTAATCATTTTTTTGTGGCTTAACGTATCCTGTGTAAGTCCCTGTTATGAAGTCGACTGGGTGGTTTTAGTCATATGTAATTAGTTAATATATGTTATTGTTTAATATTTGTAGTTCAAAATGCATGTTTTAGTATTGATAATTTTACCTTTGTTCATAGGTATAATACCATGATATTAATTTGTAAATTAACGAACCTACCATGAACAGTAGAAAAATTACGACTATTTTATTTTCGAGAAAGACTTTTAGCCAGATATGCTTGGCTTCGTTTTTATCTCTTATTTCATTTGCTTCTTTTGGGCAAACAACTTTGTATACTCAAGATTTTGAAGTGAGTATGACGGGATATAGCAATACTCCAAATCAAGCACCTTCTGCAGATGCTGGTGATCAATATTTTGATATTGCTCTTCCTTCAGACGCTGCAATTTATGAAGGTTCTGTTGGTCCTTATACAAATGTAACTGGAACTTCATTATTTGTAGGGTCAAATCCTAACACTTTTAATGGAGGTGTTCCTGGTGAGATAATACTAAGTCAAATCAACATAGCTGGTTTTACTAATATTATGTTTTCTGCTGACTTCGGTGCAGTTCCCAATGATTGGGATGCTACAGATCTTCTTTCTGTTGAGTTCAGTATAGATGGTGGGGCGTTCGCAAGTTTGTTTTCATTTGTAAGTCCGGTTACAAACGATCCTCTTGAACTTCAAGGGAATGCTGTTGGAGGTGCGAATACTGCAAATGGAGCGGTACTAGTATATGCATTACAGACAATAACATCAAGCATAGCAAATGGATCTACTTTAGATCTTAAAATAATATGTAGCTCAAATGCAAACTATGAAGCTTTTGGGTTAGATAATATAGTAGTGACTGGTATTATGGCCGGCGGTGCAACAGAAGTTTCATTTTCTAGTGCTGCGAGTAGTGTAGATGAAGGAGCTGGCACTTTTGATGTTTGTGTAGATATAGTGAATGAAGATGCAACGGCACCAACTATGGTTGATGTAGCATTGACAGGAGGTACAGCAACTGACGGTACAGATATCTCAACATATGTATTAACAACGTTGACATTCCCTGCAGGGGTGACTGGTCAACAATGTGTCACTATCACAATAACGGATGATGCAATTATCGATTTAGATGAAACTTTGATATTTACGCTTCAAAACGTAATGGGTGGGAATACTGCTGTAATAGGAGCTAATAGTGAAACAACAGTTACTATAATTGATAATGACGTCATAGCTTGTGATGCTCCGGCATGGGTAGTAGTTAGTCCAGAAGCTAATGAAGAATGGGCAGCTAATGGTACAGGATTTAACGCAAATGGATTTTGTGGTGGAGGATGTACGCAAGATGTACAAACGTGGTTGATATACGGACCTTTAGATATGTCTGGAACTTCGTTTTTAGAATTAGGTTTAAACGCTGTAGAAGGATTTGGAATAACTGACTTAGATGTGAAGTATTCTTCAACTGCAGGCGCTAATGCGTGTCCTGATGAAGCAACTTGGACTTCAGTCGGAATGATAACAGATGCTGGAGATTTAATTTTTGATTTTGGTGCGGCTACTGCAACCGAAGTTTATATAGCAATAGAATACAATGATGATGGAGTGGATGGTTATAGTTCATGGACACTAGATAATTTTACTCTTGGTGCAGATGTTTGTCCTCCGGTAGGTGTATTAGTTCAACCAGAAGTAAGTGCGGGTGCAAATGTTATTGCATGCGGAGTTGGACCTGTCTTATTAGATGGAACAGGAGACGGAATGTGGACTGGTGGAGCTGGAACATTTGATGATGCGACTTTACCAGCGGCAACATATACTCCTGATGCTTCGGAAGAAGGAACTACTGTTACTTTAACTTATACGTTAAACCTAGCGGCATGTACAGGATTTAGTGATGATGTGAACTTGTCGTTTTTTGAAGAGCCAGCTGATACTGAGTTTTCTTATGCAGCAACAGAGATCTGTCCTTCTGATGGGATCCTTTCAGTGATGCATACAACAGGAGTAGATGGAACCTATACAGTAACAATGGGTGATGAGACAATGATTGACCTAGATGCTACAACAGGAGATATCGACTTGGGGAATACAGCAGATGGAACATATGAAATAACAAATACAATAGCAGGTTGTGGTAATATTATGATAACAGGTGTTATTGATGGCCCTCTTGTAGGAGGACAACCAAAAGCAGTTGAGCTTTATGCAATGGAAGATATTCCAGATTTAAGTGTATATGGTTTTGGTAGTGCTAACAATGGTAGTGGTGGTGGAATAATAGAATTCACTTTTCCTGCGGATGCAATTGCTGCAGGTACTTTCTTTTACTTAACGGCGAGCGGTACAGATTTTAATTCATTTTTTGGATTCGCCGCTGACTATTCTGATAATTCAGCAAATATAAATGGAGATGATGCTCTGGAATTATTCTGTAACGGAATAGTAGTAGACGTTTTCGGTGATGTTAATACTGATGGAACTGGAGAAGCATGGGATTATCTTGATGGATGGGCTTATAGAGTTAGTAATTTAGCGCCTAATGGAGGAGCATTTAATGTAGCCGACTTTACTTACAGTGGAACAAACGTATTGGACGGAGAAACGTCAAATGGTACTGCAGCAACTCCATTTCCAAATGGTACATTTACAACAACACAGAGTGGAATTTGTCCAAGTAGTATTTCTACATTTACAGTTGTAATTGGAGATACTGAAGGTCCAGTTGTAGATTGTCCAAGTGATATAGGAGTACAATTAGAGCCAGGAGAATGTGAAGAGGTAGTGTTCTTTAATATTCCTTTTATGGATAATTGTGGTACTATCGACGGAGAAGCAAGTCAATTAATAAATGATGCTTTAGTAAATACGGCATTAGATTGTCAAAATAATACATCAAATCATTTGAGATATTATACGAACGCATTACCAGTACCTTTAGAAATTACAGAAGTTAGTTTTGGTATTTTTAATTCAGGTACAACAGAAACAGTAACGGTTAATGTTTATACGATTGCACCAGGTGCACCATTTATATATGCAAATATGGTTCTTGCAGGAACTGTTGATCATGCAGTTCCAGCGGGTATGAATAGTGTAATATTAACTGCGCCAGTAGAAGCAACAATCCCATTTGGAATGGATTATGTTCTTGAACTGAAGGTAAATAATACTACAAATTTTGTAATTGGTTACAATGATCAAGGAGAGACGGGGTCAACGTTTATATCAGGAAATGATCCTGTACCATGTGTAAGTTTAGAGCCAGTAGATATTGATGCACTAGGATTTCCTACATTAGCTGTAGTATTATATTCTAATGCAGAGGCTGGACCATCAATAGAGCAAACATCAGGATTGCCTTCTGGAAGTTATTTCCCAATTGGTGTAACAACACAAACATTCATCGCAACAGATGTCAATGGAAATACAACGGAATGTATATTTGATATTGAAGTATTCGAATATACAAATACTGTGTCTGGAGTTATGTCATGTAATGACAATCTAAATATATCACTAGATCAAAACTGTGAATTAGTATTATTGGCAGATATGTTATTAGAAGGAGATGTATATGGATGTTACGATAACTATGGTATTTCTATATCAGGAGGTGTGACAGGAAATGTAATCACAAATCCAGGAGCATATACAGTAACAGTAACCGATCCGAATACAGGCAATAGCTGTTGGAGTACGATTAATGTAGAATCTAAAGCTGCACCAGTCTTGGAAGACTGTGCATGTCCAGTAGGAGGAACAGCTATAGAGTTACCATTTACAGGAACACTAGATGCAAATTCACCAACATTCTCAAGACCAGATGGTCAACCAGCGGGTTGTACAACAATAGCAGGCTTGGTACCATACGCGACACATAATTTCCAGATT
>CALKXE010000303.1 GCA_938003955.1 uncultured Saprospiraceae bacterium
CTGTGTCCTGTAATAAATAGAGGCTTAGTACTTCCTTGAGTTTTATAAATTTCATCCAATTGAATTTGAATGTCTGGCCAAATCGACATAAATGCAGTATAAAACCCATCATGGACTTTACCAGGAAGAATTGGGTCGTCGCCTCTTTCATCTACCTTGCAGATGTCTTGCCACCAATCTTTTATGATCGGGGGAGTCAGTGGCTTAGCTGGGGGGAGTGTTCCTCGGAATGCTAAAATGTATCCCATTTCGGTTTCTCCAAGTATAGCAGCATTGATTTTATATTCTGACTCTTTCTGAGAGTTAGTAAATGGTATTGGGGTATCTAAGAATCCTACATTTAGGTATTCCTTGTATTTTTTATCTTTTGGATCAGGAAGGAAGCGTCCGTCTAGTTGGACAAAGTATGCACTAGCACTAGCACACAAAAGCTTACAGAATGAAGAATTGCTTGACATAATATTGAAGTTTGACTATGAATTAATATGGTTCAAAGTACGTCAGCAATCTTGGCAAGCTATAGCGTAGAAATACGCTATTTTAATTTCGTAATAGTACTTAGTATGAGCAAGAGATTATTGTGGAAGTTGATGTTTTATAAAAGGGAAGTGTACGATAATCGCTCAATATTGTAGATTTTATAAGTTCGACTGATCTCACGCCGAAACCAGGAAGTACTATCAAGAAAGACAGAAGAAAGCGGTAAGTATCGCACTCCGAATAAAGTTGTTCTAACCGAACAATTATTTTCTAATCCTCTAGAAATGTCAGTAGAATTAAGCACTCATTTCATCCGTTACCCTCTATCGTAACATCTTTCCATTTTAAGGGAAAGACAGGAGATAGGGTTTCATTCCACACTGAGAATAAAGTTGTTCTAACCGAACAATTACTTCCTAATCCTCTAGAAATGTCAGTAGAATTAAGCACTCATTTCATCAGTTACCCTCTATCGTAACATCTTTCCATTTTAAGGGAAAGACAGGAGATAGGGTTTATTTATATACTGAGATTCATGAAGACCAAACAGGAGATAGTGTTTCATTCCACACTGAGAATCATGTTGTTCTAACCGAACAATTATTTTCTAACCTTCTAGAAATGTCAGTAGAATTAAGCACGCATTTCATCAGTTATCCTCTATCGTAACATCTTTCCATTTTAAGGGAAAGACAGGAGATAGGGTTTAATTCCACACTGTGAATCATGAAGACCAAACAGGAGAAAGTGTTTCATTCCACGCTGAGAATCAAGTTGTTCTAACCGAACAATTACTGCCTAATCTTCTTAAAATGTCAGCATAATTAAGCACTCATTTCATCAGTTATCCTCTATCGTAACATCTTTCCATTTTAAGGGGAAGACAGGAGATAGGGTTTCATTCCACACAGTGAATCATGAAGACCAAACAGGAGATAGGGTTTAATTCTATACTGTGAATCATGAAGACCAAACAGGAGATAGTGTTTCATTCCACACTGAGATTCTTAATATTCAAGATAAACAATTACTTACTAATCATCAATCTCTTCGTCACTTTCTTCTCGCCATTATCTACACTAATGTTATAAATTCCATTTGTTAGGTTTTGTGACAAATCAATAGAATGAACATTGGTAAACATTGGTTTTCTAAGAATCAATTTCCCTGTATTATCGGTAATTTCAACTGAGATTACTTGCCCAGTAAATGAAGTTAAATCCAATTCAAAAATCCCATTATTAGGATTTGGAGATATTACGAATTCTTGATTATCTAATTCCTTCTGAATCTCTTCTGTCGAAGTAGATAATTTGCCATCTATCACAAATAAACCTTCCTGCATATCAGATACTAATATGTTGCCAGAAGGAAGCAAAGGATAGACTCCCCAAGCGCCTCTATACAATCCAGTTGTATATGGAAATTTGCTAGTAGGATAGTACATTTCTCTTATCGGATTTATAGGGTCCGATATATCATAAACTTGTAAACCATCGAAGTAATATGAGACATAGAGTTTGTCTCCTTTTACAATTTGATTATGCGGAATATCTGTAGTGTCTGACTCTGAGTTGAATAGTGTTGGGATATCTATGTCTGGAAGATTTCTTAAGTCAAGGACTTTCATGTCACTGCCAAATGTCTCATCAGCCATATAATAGAAGTCACCATCATCAGACAGCCAACCAGAATGATTATATCCTGATTGAGGGTATTCTGCCGCTGTGATAACACTTATTACATTGGGATTAACCACATCGACAAAGTCAACAATAGCAAAACCACCTGGGCCAAGATTAAGATAAGCGGTGTCATTCCTAACAAAAGCATCATGAACTTGCGAAATAGAATATCCATCAAGATCAGAATACGCTCCCAGTACTTTTGGATCTAAAGGATCGGAAATATCGAATATTCTCATTGGGGAATATCCAAAAGCATCACCGTTTGATATCAAAGAATACAATCTGTCTTTTGATGCATCAATGAAGATATTATGGCTTCGCGTGAAAAATTCAGAGTCATCATATACTACTTCAATTGCATCAGGTAGTTGAGTTATATCTATGATTTGTAGCGCAGTATTCGATCCCTCATCGGCAATAGAATAAAGGTACCCTTTATGATCATGAAAATCTCTATGAATGATAGCACCACCAGTTGTCCCTCCTTCTACGACAAATAATTCTATTGGATTGTTAGGATCAGTTACATCAATGATATGTGTTCCCAAAGTCGTTCCTATAACAGCAAATTCATGGTCATTGACAGCAAGGCCCCATACTTCATTATAAATGTTATCATGTGCATTAGATGCAGGTAATTCGGGAGCAGTCCAAGTACCTAGTAAAGTACCTTCAGCAGCTTGACCAAACGAAGTATGCAGCAGCATAGAAAAGAAAAAGAGTAATGTATATTTCATATGTTTAAAATTTGTAGTTGTCACATCAAGGCTAAAGTTAGTTGATGGATTATTACATGAATTTTTTCAAAAATTAAATTAGCTATTTATTTCCTTTTAATACTTGTTTTGGGTCTTACTAAATCCATTTCTGCTATCAAATGTCCTGCACCACCTAACTTATCGATAATAAATAGTACATATCTCGCATCTACCATGATGTTTCTACAAATCGAAGCATCATAGTTGATGTCACTCATTGTCCCTTCCCAAACTCTGTCAAAGTTGAGACCGATCAAGTTGCCATATCCATCAATTGCTGGGCTACCACTATTTCCACCAGTTGTATGATTCGTACCTAAGAAACATACCGGCACACTACCTGACTTGTCTGCGTATTGTCCATAGTCCTTGTTCTCTATTAGACTGATGAGTTTCTCTGGCACATCAAATTCGTAATCACCAGGTACGTACTTTTCTAAGATACCTTCTACATGAGAAAACGGCATGTACTTCACTGCGTCTCGAGGGGAGTATCCATTTACTTTTCCATACGATACTCTCATCGTACTATTTGCATCTGGCCAGAATCTTTTCTTTTTGAATGTTTTCATTTGCCCTTTCATGTATAGTCTTTGTAGACTATCGATCACGCTTTTGTGAGCATTATAAGGTGTTGATATTTTAGCGGTATACAGACTGTTCCAATCCGAATAGAACTGATATATTGGATCTTCTTTCATTGCTTTTACCGCAGCTTCTGGTTCCATGTCGAAGATTAGCATCATGGCGTCTTTCTTAGGGAAGTTACTATTGGTATATAATTCTGTTCCCAATTGGTCGTAGTCCATGTTGTTCTTTTTCATGTACTCGGCTGACAATGAAGTCGGCACAAATTTTCTATCCAAAGATTCCACATAATACTTCGTCAATGTTCCAAATACTTCTTGATCGATTGATGGCTCGTAATCTTTGTAGAACCGCTCAAAGTATGGTTTATATCTTGGTATCAATTTGCTGTAAGCTTCTGCACCATTTTCTTCATAAGTAGTGACTAATCTTTTGAAATTACCCATCTGTCTGAGGATTTCAATATTTCGAGATGCCGTCTCAGAATAGAAATCTTTTGCAAGAGCAAATGGTTCTATTTCCGCATATACTTTTTTGAATTCTTGTACTATGAATCTATAATCCTTAGGTGCTTTCTTTTCGTATTCCGCTTCTAGGTCATATTTTTTCTGAAGTGCTCCAGTAGATTTTAGACCAGTACTTTCTCCTATCCATTTTTTCCAATAATTAGCCACGCCTGCGAATTTCGATGCATACTTTAATCTTACAGAAGGATCCGCTCTCATGTGCTTGTCAAGGATCTTTAGCGCTTTGTCTCTTATCTCTATTTTGGCAGGGTTAAGCGTGTTGATTGTTTGCTCTACAGCGGGAGAGGGTAGATATTGATTTGTTCTTCCAGGGAATCCAAATACCATTGTGAAATCTCCTTCTTCGACTCCATCCAATGAGATAGGTAGTGAGTGCTTTGGTGTGAATGGCTTGTTTTCTTCAGAGTAGTTTGCTGGTTCATTATTTGGTCCTGCATAGATTCTAAATAGAGAGAAATCTCCTGTGTGTCTCGGGAACATCCAATTGTCAGTATCTGCACCGAACTTACCGATTGATTCTGGTGGAGTTCCTACTAGTCTCACATCATTGTATGTCAATGTATGAAACAAGAAATACTGATTACCATTATAGAACGGACGAATTACGATATCTTGAAACTCTGTAAGTCTATATCCTCCTTTGATTGCTGCTATATTCTTATCCACGATAGATTGTCTTTCTTGCATAGACATCTTATCATTTGTTCCTTTTAGAACGGTCTTACTTACATCTTCTATGCTCTCTATGAATGTGACAAATAATCCTGGATTAGCTAATTCTTCAGAGTGAGATTTTGCCCAGAATCCATCTTTCAATAGATTGTTATCCACGGACGAGTGTGATTGAATATTACTATATCCACAGTGGTGATTTGTAAGTACTAATCCCTGATCAGAGATGACTTCACCTGTACAGAATCCTCCAAAATGTACAATCGCATCTTTCAACGAACTCTTATTGGTACTGTATATATCTTCAGCGGAGATCTTCATTCCCATCTCTTGCATCTCAGCTTCGTTGAGTGATTTAAGGAAGATTGGAAGCCACATACCATTGCCAGCATAAGCGACATTTGCCATTGCCAAAATGATGAATACCGAGATTGTTTTTAGAAAGTTGTGCATTTGAAGAGCTTTAATTAATAAAATATTGAGAATATAAACTTACCCAATGTACTTGGACAATTCTTGTAATATGCTACGAAATTAAAAATTTATAATAATTTAACGGTTAAATGACCAAGTAGCCAGTAGATATACCTTCAGAATTAAGGGGATCTGACCACATACAACACTTTTAGATGCTAGATTTTTTATTTGATACTACAAATCCTTTTACGGCATACACCTACTTACATTGGTGGCCGCTTATTTTTTTTGTTGTGACAATGACGGGGATTATTTTATTTGCTCGTCAAAAGTTGTCTCATGAAAAAAGAGTTGTTCTAGGAATTTGGTTAGCTGTAATTCCTGCGATTTCTGTTATACTAAGGATGATTTTTACACATATGGACGGCACATTTACAATCCAAGAAGAGTTACCTTTTCAACTTTGTCGTTCTCTTGCATTTGCATTTCCTTTTGTGATCTATTATCAATCAAGGAAGTGGTTTGGTATATTTTATTTTTTTACAATCGTAGGTACTTTGCAGGCATTGTTGACACCAGATCTTCCACTTTCTGCGCCACATCATAGTTATTGGACATATTGGACACTGCATTGTATTTTGATTGCATTGCCGATATATTGCATCGTGAATTTCAATTGGAAAGTAACCATACGAGATTTTTGGAATGCTGTCATTGTTGTGAATTTGTACATGCTATTCACTGGGGTTATTAATTTCTTGATAGGGTCTAATTATTTCTATACCCATCATAAACCACCAGGACCTACACTTTTGGATTTCTTGGGACCGTGGCCGTGGTACATTTTGGCAGTGGAAGGATTGGCTGCCGTTCTTTTCTTGTTAGCTGGATTGCCGTTTTGGATAGGGAGGAGGAAGGGCGAAAGTTGATGGATTAGCTATGCTAAGAAGTGAACCGTTTGTGTCAATTTATTGAATCAAATTGTTAGTAATATGATTGATTTTTATTGTTATATTTAAGGTGTAGTAAATAAACCAAAATAACCGATTACGACTGCCACAATTATTATTATTCAGATATTCTTAAGAATAGAAAATGTCAGAATATTTGAATTATCTAATGACTAGTTTTCAAATTGCAACTATAATTATTTGAGAATGAAAATTATGTATTTTGATAAAATATGTGTGGTTATAACATAGTTCTGTGCCATTAAGAGAAAAATGAAAATAGTAGATAAAATAGAAAATGTTGGACATTATGAAGTTTACGATGATTGTGTAATCATTGGAAGAGATACTCGAATCAAAAACGGAATGATTAGTAATGGAAACCAAATTCTCAGTAAAACAAACGGTGAATTCGAAATTATAAGAGAAGGGGCTTATTTCTATTTCACGGCCTTTAAAGATGGTTTTTTGCATTATGAGAAAGAAGGAGATCCAATCCAGTTCACAAACAGCAATGGATCAATAATAGTGACACCTGAAAATCATTATTTTAGCCCACTTCATAATTTGCCAGTAAAAGATGAAATAGTAATAACTAACATGGATAAAGATTTTGTACAAAAGCATTACTTTTTGGATTCAAAAGAATTTTCAAATAAACAGGAGTGTGTATTTTATCCGCATCTAAATAACAGTCAACATTACTGTGGTTTTAACAAGAGAGAAAGCTGGATAGAAATAATAAATAAACAGTCCCAGGATTCTTATCGAAAAGTGAATATTCGAATTGGTGAACTTAAGATGGATAGAAGAGAAAATCCGTTACTCGACTCCAATATCCTCTTTATTCCTTTAAGTGGAGGAGCAGTAGCAAAATTCAATTGCAATTCTGATTCAATCGAATGGACAAATCAAGAGTTTGAGGAACAATATGTAAGTTATAATTCAAACAATTCATATCTATATCAGCATTTTGGAAGAGGAATTAATCAAATTTGTAAAGTATCTGGTAAAACGGTTAATCAAATCAACTTTTCTAAATCACTAAATGAGGAGTTTCATTCATCAGGGAGCATATGGTGTTCTGATGATTATATTATAACCAAAGATTTACAGTCAGGGAAATTCTGTGTTCTGGGTGCAGATAATTTGGAGCCTTTGTACTTGGAATTTGTGATTAAACAAGGATTCGCAGAATCACCAATAACTTTTCAAATAATGAAAAACAACATTTACGTATTAGGAAAGGATAATGTATTAAGAGAGTATCAAATGAATTAACAACGGCACAGAACAATAGATAAGAAGGAAGAGCTCCTTCGTCACTCCTCCTCTTATCAAGGGACGTTAGTGATAATTAAAACGAAATAGACAAAATGGCAAATAGTAAATATTCAATATTTTTTTTAAGTTGGGTTGAGTTGAAGTTTCAATTGCCATTTAGATTAATAAAGTGTGTTGAAATAAAGAGACCTGATCAAGATCAATTACAAAGAATAAAGTCTCATTTGGAAGCTAAAGATGCAAGCCCGAGAATATGGAAAACGATATATGAGAAAGAAATTAAAACAACTGATGGAGGAAGTCGATATGAAAAATTGGAAGATAAATACTGGAAATATTACTTTTTGGAAATTGAATTTCAAAACACAAGTGAGTTGTATGATATACTAGACAGTTTGAAATTAGCTTTTAATATGCTACAGAAAGAAATTCAATTTGGTCTTGAAATCTATAAGCCTGAAAAAGGCAATTCTGTTCCGTCTTACAATCCCTTATTGGATAATATATTTTATTCTAATAAACTTCCTGCCAAACCAATACGATTAGTTAAGGATGATTTTTTACTCGTTAAACAATACTACAATAGAATTTTAAACCTGCAAAATGAAAATGTTATTAATGCATTAAAATCATTTGAAGGCTTAAAGGGAATTCCTTCAAAATCGGATTTCAAGACACTGGGTTATTTTACGATTATTGAACAACTAATAACTCATAATCCAAAAGATTCTGGGGATTCATTGACTAGGCAAATGGTTGCTAAAATTCCATTGATTAATAGAAGACTGGCAATTCCAATAAATTTTCTTGAGATTTTTGGAGAAATAAAAATAGAAACAGTAATTAAAAAACTATACTCCTATCGAAGTCATATTGCTCATGGATTAACAATTTCATTTGATAAGGAATTCAATATTTTTGAGAATAGAAAACGAATAAATGATTTCATTAAACAACTGGTTAAAAGTATTATCATTTCTGCAATTATGGAGCCTGATTTAATATCAGATTTAAAGAAATGCTAAGTAAGAAAACTGTCACTGAGACGTTATCGGTAATTGGATAAACTAAACTAAAATACTCTACAATCTTATAAATCATGGGACTATTCAGCTTCTTTTCGAATAAGGATAAATCAATTAAACCGATAGAGCAAAATAAATCAGTGAAATCGGAAGAACAAAAAGTTGATCGAGTTGCTTACGAGGAACAGTTAAAGACATTCAAATCTCTTGGCTACGAATATGACATTGAAGTCACAAAGGAAATGATTTTGAGGGATGTTTTCGAAATGTCTTGGGAAGATGAAACAGAACAACATATAGAAAATAATCCATTCTCAATTCTCTATTACACTTTTGGATGGAGGGATCCTAAAGTAAAGAATTACAATTACACTGAAAACTGTATTTGGTTTGACTTAGAATTTTTCGATCCAAATATTCAATATAAATGGTTTATGGAGAGAATGGGTGCCATAACCAATGGAGAAATTGAGTATACTGACATTTCAATTGAAACAGATAATGAAGAATGGGAATGGATAAAGTTCAAAGTTAATGGAATCCGTAAAGAATGGAGATTGGAAAAGATTGGCTATACTGCCGACCATTTTGTTCAGCGATTTTCATATCTTCCAAATGAACTTAGCACTGAGGGTAAATATACATATTACGATAATGGAGGTCAACAATGGGTAATTGACTACGCAACGAAAGATGAACAGATTGAATTTAACGAAATTACAGGACTGAATAGAGAATGGTTAGGATTAGGAAATCACTTTAACAATCCTCCCACAACAATGAAATATCATAATAGGAATCTGAATATTTGGTATCAGTTGCCTAAGGATGTCTGGGATAAAATTCCATCGATATATGAAAAGTCAGAAGGTTGGCTGGGATTTCGAGAAGGTATACCATGTTGGTATTCACACAACGAAAGTGAAAAATTCATAATGGCCAGTTCTGAACCAAGTGGTTTGGCCTTTTATGGTCTGATGGTTATGGTCTGATGGATGAAGATGAGTGGGAAAAGTGGTTCAAGAATTTTAAAGAACTGGCAACAAAGGAACTTGGCTTTAAAGTCGGTGAAATTGAATTGGGAGAAGTAGGCAAAGAATTAGAATATATAAAGAAGTGAAAAAACCGATAACAAGTGACATGACGATCATGCTTCCTTCTTCAACACGCCGCATGTCACTGAGCCGCCGACGTATCATAAGAAATGAAAAATATGAACTTTAAACTATTTACGCTTGGAATAATATTGATTGGTATAGTTAGTTGTCAAACTAAATACCCTGCGGAAAAGGTATTGTTTCCAATTAATAATTTCACAATTGATTCAAGCGCTGACACTACGATTTTTGGTGAGCAGGGTACTAGAATTTTTATTGGGTCAAAAACATTTCAGTTTTCAAATGGCAATATGGTTACTGACTCCATACAAATTCAACTCAAAGAATTCTACAAGACATCTGATATTGTTTTGGCGGAACTTTCAACAGAATCGAATGGATCAATTTTAGAAACCGCAGGAATGATAAATATAAAGGCCTTTTCAAACAAGGAAGAAATACAAATGCGGTCGGACAAAAGAATTGCAATTCATTTTCCTAAAAAACAGTACGCCTATAAAAAGATGAACCTCTTTTATGCTGACGAAACGGCAACTGACACTTCAGCAGTCAATTGGCAAATAGACACCACAGACTTAATTAAGCGTACATTGAAATTAGGCTCTTTTGGTTGGTGGCATCCTTCTCAAAACGATTCCACTAGCTATAATTTTAAGACCAAAAATTTTGTTGATACAGGATACTATTGGAACCCTTTAGATTTTTATGTAAAGTCCTACGATTTCACAAATGGAACAATTAAAGAAATCGAAAGAACTAAAAATATTAATACTTACCCAAAATTTGAAAGCTGGAATGACTACGGCGTTGAATGTGAAATGTATATCTCAAAAGAAGGGCATATAAAATCACCCAAAATTGTCACAAACCTAACTAGAAGTGCCAAAAGAGAGATTCAAAAGTTCTTAAAAGATATCCCTCAATTAGAACCTGGAGTAAACAAATCTGGAGAAATTATAGAACGAAGAGGACTAATTTTCCTCAAGCCAGGTGATATAGTTCCACTTTATGAAACGGATAAAGAGTATATCAAATCATTTGATCAGAAATATTCAAAATATGAAACAGCTCCAATAAAGAATATGAATGACGCTGAATTAAACTATTATATATTCAGCGTATCAAAATTAGGTTGGATTAACTGTGATATATTCGTTGAATTTGAGGAGAAGGTTGATTTATTAGTAAATACGGTACTTTCAGGGGATACAAAACTAAAATTAGTATTCAATGAAATTGATGGAGTGTTAAAGCCTAATATCATTGATGGAAAATATGTATTTAACAATATCCCTAAAAATCAAACAGCAACTTTGGTTGGAATTAAAAACAATGACAATAGATTAATGGCGGCATTTAAGAATATAACAATAGGTGACGATCCTATTGATGATTTAGTTTTTTCGGACATTTCATTAAGTGAATTGAGGAAAAAATTAAATGGAATATAAAACAGAAATAGCGCATAATAACTGACATGAGGATCATGTTTACTTCTTCACTATACCTACTTTACTTGTAATTCGAATGTATGGTTTTGTAAAGACTTATTTTTTTAGCAACAATCAACTAATATTTTCAAACGCCCTATCAATAGACCTGTTAATCGGAATTACCATATTATGTTATTTGATAATAAGAAAAACTGATATCAATGTTGTTAAGGAAAAAATGAACGACAACGGAATGCAAGATGGTAACATTTGATATTAGATCAGGGTCTAATTATTTCTATACCCATCATAAACCACCAGGACCTACACTTTTGGATTTCTTGGGTCCGTGGCCTTGGTATATTTTGGCAGTGGAGGGATTGGCCATTGTTCTTTTCTTGTTAGCTGGATTGCCGTTTTGGGTAGGAAAGAAAGAAGGGCGAAAGTGATGGATTAGTTACGCTAAGAAGTGAACAATTTGTGTCAATTTATTGAATCCAATTATTAGTAATTGGATTGATTTTTATTATTATATTTAAGGTGTAATACATAAACCAAAAGAACCGATTGCGACTGCCACAATTATTATTCAGATATTCTTAGGAATAGAAAATGTCAAAATATTTGAATTATCTAATGACTAGTTTTCAAATTGCAACTATAATTATTTGAGAATGAAAATTATGTATTTTGATAAAAATATGTGTGGTTATAACATAGTTCTATACCATTAAAAGAGAAAAATTGATGCTAATACCAAAACCTACAGGAAAAGGAAGATTGAGTTCAAATGATATTTTGAGTGGAACACCGATACC
>CALKXE010000304.1 GCA_938003955.1 uncultured Saprospiraceae bacterium
GGCAATTATATTATGAGGTTAGATGCTGATGATTACCTTGAAGAAAATGCGCTGGAGTTGCTATCTAATGAGTTAGATGTTGATGCTGAGTTAGGATTGGTATTCCCTGATTACTTTATAGTTGATAAAGGTGGTGAGTTGATAGAACGACACCACAGACATGATTTTAAAAAGGAAGTCTCATTGTACGATCAAGCTGCACATGGAGCTTGTACAATGATAAGAGTTGATTTTTTAAGAGCACTAGGAGGATATAACGAAAATTATAAATGTCAAGATGGATATGAGCTGTGGGTTAAGTTTATTCGAAATTATAAAGTAAAAAACTTAAACGTACCATTGTTTAGCTATAGACAACATGGAAGTAACCTCACATCCAATGAGAATAGAATACTGGGTACAAGAGCACAGATAAATGCAGACTTTATTGTCAATAATGAAATCAATGTAGATGCGATTGCGATTATTCCAATCAGAAGCCTAGATGATAAATTTATTAAGATTGAAGTAAAAGGTGAAAGTCTTTTGAATATAAAAATAGGTCAAGCTTTAAGTGCTAAGAATATTAAAAAAGTTGTTCTCAGCTGTACGGATGAACAAATACTTGGACTTGTTAAAGATACTTATCGAAACGATGCTCAGTTTGTTTTTCATAATAGATCACAAGAGTCGATTCGGTACAATCAGTCGCTTGCATTGACAGTTACTGAGGTATTCGAAGCTTTGCAAGTAGAGAATGAAAATTTTGAAGCTGCCGTATTATTAGATATTAGATTTCCGATGATAAGTTCTATTAATATTAACGATGCGATCAATACGTTGCAATTGTTCAATTCAGATTCATTGATAAGCGTAAGGAACTTCCCTAATATGATCTTTCAGCATGATGGATCGGGTATGAAGCCAGTACTGGAGCAAGATAAGTTTACCAAGTTGGAGCGAGAGCAATTATATGAGCATGTTGGGGGTATTACGGTGGTTAGGAATTCCTCATTCATCGAATCTAAGTCAATTGTACATGGTAAAGTAGGCCATATCATTCTTGATAAAAAGAGTAGTATAGGTATTGAAGGTGCAACGGATTTGAAAATTGTAGAATCTTTATTTTAAATAAAAATGGAAGGACTATTTAAATATCTAGTATCATTTGCTCAATCAATGTTGAGTATGTTAAAGATATTGATCAAATCTAAATACTCAACAAATACTGCGAAGAGGCAATCTGATAAATGTCTTATCTTAGGCAATGGCCCATCCGTGCTTGAGGATATTCATTTTTTGAAAAAGCAGGATTTGAAATTGGATCTGTTATGTTTGAATAAATTTCCAGATACAGAATACTTTGAAATACTAAAGCCAAATCACTTTGTCCTAGTATCTACTGAATATTGGAAAAAGGGTACGATAGCCTCTTATAATGAAGTCCGTGATAAAATAATTAAAGCACTGATTGAAAAAACTACCTGGCCGTTAAACTTATTCTTACCAGCAGATGCAAGACATCATCAGTGGTTCATAGATATGATAGAGGCCAATGAAAACCTCAAAATAATCTATTATAATACGACACCCATAGAGGGAGGAGAGTGGATTAGCAATAAATTGTTTGACCTGAGGTTAGGTTCTCCTAGACCACATAATGTACTTATACCATCAATTCTTAATTCTATTTGGATGGGATATAAAGAGATCGGTGTTATCGGTGCCGATCACTCATGGTTAGAGACATTGACGGTCACAGATCAAAATGAAGCACTTCTCAACCAAAAACACTTCTATGATGCTGATAAAAGCAAATCATTGAAAATGACTAAGAATGGCAGCGGATATCGTAAATTACATGAGATATTAGAAAAATTTATGTTGACATTCAAAGCTTATTTTGTTTTGGATAGTTATGCTCGATCTAGATCGATTAAGCTTATTAATTGTTCTAGCAAGTCATATATTGATGGTTTGGAACGAATGACTTTGGAGGAATTTATTAAATAAAAGTATCATGCGCATAAGTGTCATAATCTGTACTTATAATAGGGCTAAGTTTATCAATGCATGTCTAGAACACTTGTATGCACAGGATCTGTCCAAAGCAGATTTTGAGGTTGTCATTGTTAATAATAACTGTACAGATAACACTGCTGAGATTGTAGATGCATTTATTTCAAGTCATAGTGATATTGATATACGACAGGTTTATGAAACCAATCAAGGCCTTTCATACGCTAGGAATAGAGGAATAAAAGAGGCTAAATACGAGATCATTAGCTATATAGATGATGATGGCGAGGCAGTACCTGATTGGTTAAGCAAAATAAAAGCATTGTTTTTAGCTGATGATACCTTAAGCGGAGTAGGTGGTAAAGTCATACCTAAGTATGAAACAGAAGAGCCTAAGTGGTTGTCGTTTCATACTAGGATGATGGTGACGCATATTGACTATGGAGATCAATCATTCAAGTGTTTTGGTAAAAAATACCCACCAGGCTGCAATATGTCTTATCGCAAAGATGTACTAAAAAAAACCAATGGCTTTAATGAATCTTTGAAGTGGAGAGTGGATGACAAGCACATTTTCTATGAAGTTATTAAAGTCAATGACGAGGTGTATTATATGCCAGAGCTTATAGTAGGTCATAATATTGATGCATATCGGGTATCTGATGAGTCCTTTGACGTACTGAGTTATCGACTAGGGCAAGAGGAGAAACTAAGGACTCGCGATCTAGGAGTGATGACTTACCTTGCTAAAGTTTTTGATTACACGGCTATATATTTCGTAACATGGGCTTATTACTTGAAATTTGCGATAAGCGGAGAAGCT